>NZ_JHXS01000004.1 GCF_000687775.1 Mycoplasmopsis felifaucium ATCC 43428 | reverse complement strand
AACCCCGCTAAACATCATCGCCTTGGTGGGCCGTTACCTCACCAACTAGCTAATGTTGCGCACCCCGATCTCTCAGCGAAGCAAACGCTTCTTTTATATTATGATCATGCGATCTTAATAAGTATTTGGTATTATCGAACGTTTCCGTTCGCTATCCCAATCTGAGAGGTACGTTGAGTACGTGTTACTCACCCATTCGCCGCTATGCTATTGCTAGCATCGCACGACATGCATGTATTAGGCACACAGCCAGCGTTCATCCTGAGCCAGGATCAAACTCTCGAAAAAATTGACTGTCATGTTTATATATCTAGTTTTCAAAGAACAATTTTCTGCTAAAAAATATAGCTTATTTATTATATATAAAATCTAATAAAAAGAAGAATATTTTTTAATATTTTTTTTAGCTAATTCATCATTGATGTAAAAGCAATATTTATTATATATAAGTTTCAAAAAAGCAAATAAATTTTTTTAATTTTTTAATCAATATTCATTAACTATTGCTTTATATTTAATGAAATGCTTATATATAATATATATATTACTATATTTATAAGAAAGGGAACGATGAAAAAAATAATTTTTAGTAGACATGGTTTAAGATATCCTTTTTTCACTAAAGAGAAGTCATTAAACTTTTTTAATAAAGATATATTAAATTGAGAAGATGAAAACGTAGGTAATCCAACTTTAACTAAAAAGGGCGCGTTAATCGAGCTAAGATTTGGGCAATGATTAAAGGATTATTTACAAGTTAAGGAAGATACATCTTTAAAAGTAATCGCTAATTCAACTTATAGAACATATGAAACTGCTCAATTATTATCATTAGGCTTAAAACCAGGACAAGATACATATATAGAATGTAAAGATAAAACTTTTAAAAGTGAAGATGATAACTTTCAAGCTAGATATATTAATGAAAGCTATATAGATTGACGAAAATTACATGATTTTGATGAAACTTCAAAGGATATTTATCAAAAAATAAATCATATTTTTAAACTTGATAATAACTGCAAATATAATCAAGAGAAAACTAACTTTGAATTAGCACCAGTTTGATATAAAACAAGTGGTCCATTGTTTATGTCTTCAAGTTTTTCGGATGTTTTACAACTTAAATATTATTTAGGTTTTAAAGAGGCAGATATCTTTAAATCTGTTGATTTTATTAACGATTTGAAAATGATGCTTAAGGCAAAAGATAGGGTTTTAGATTTTATTTTTGCTAACAAAAAACTTTTAAGTGATGGTGAGCAAAATATTTATAAGTTAATTAAAAAAGAAGCTAAGAATGATACTGATTTAACTTTAATTGTGGGACACGATACAAGTATCGCTAGTTTGTTGTGTATGTTAGATATACAAATGCCCGAGCATAATCAACTTGAGAAATATCCAATTGGTTCTAAAGTAATATTTACAATACACGATGATGAAACATTTGATTTAGAATATACCTTTTTTGATTATGAAGATATTAGAAACTTTCAAATTGATGCAACACCTAAGGTTATTTCACTTGGTAAAGGTTTAAAATTCAAGTATTAATAATTTAAGTAAAAGGATGAAGTAGTCCTTTTACTTTTTATTAATAAAAAATTAAGAATATAAAAATAGGCATTACTGCCTATTATATTATGTGAATTATAGAATTATAATTCTGTGAATTTACCTCCAGCTTTTTCAAGTGCTTCAATAGCTGATGCACTAGCTGAATGAAGTGTTACATTAAGTTTCTTTGTTAATTTACCGTTTGCAAGTAATTTAACAGGTAATTGTCTTTTTACTAAGTTTGCTTTGAATAAAGCCTCTAAATCAACTGTAGCACCATTTTCAAATGTTTTTTCTAAGTCTGCTAAGCTAACAATTTGGTATTCAACGTGGTTAACGTTTGTGAATCCACGTTTACCAATACGACGGAATCAAGGAGTTTGACCACCTTCGAATCCTAATCTGTGTCCGTGACGTTTGTTTTGACCTGATTGACCTTTACCTGCTTGTTTACCTTTACCAGCAGCGTGTCCACGACCTACACGGTGTTTGTCTGTACGTGAACCAGGTGTACTTTTTAATTCATGTAATTTCATAAATTTATCTCCTTAATAATTATTTTTCTATCCAAGAAGATCTTTAACGTCTTTATCACGGATTTCAGCAATTTTTTCAGGTTCTCTTAATGCTAATAATGCTTTAAGAGTTGCTCTAACGATGTTAGCTTTTGAACGAGAACCATAAGTTTTTGTATAAATATCTGTATAACCTGCTAATTCAACTACAGCACGAACTGTACCTGAAGCTACAATACCTTTACCTTTTGGAGCTGGTTTTAACATAACACGAGAAGCTAAGAATTTAGCATGTACTTCGTGAGGTACTGTAATTTTGTTGTAAATTGGAACTGTAATTAAGTGGTTTTTAGCATCTTTAACGGCTTTTTTGATTGCGTCAGGAACTTCATTTGATTTTCCGTGACCGAAACCAACATGACCTTTTTTGTCACCTACAACAACGAATGCTGCAAATGAGAATCTACGACCACCTTTAACAACTTTAGTTACACGGCTGATCATAACAACTTTTTCAGAAAAGTCATTATGTGAATCGCCAAATTCATTTCTATTTACTCTTGGTCTTCTTCTTTCAAATTTACCTTGTTGTGATTTTTGATCTTGGTTTGCTTTGCTTTCTCAAATTTGTTTTTTGTCAGCTGGTTTTTTAGGAGCACTAACTACTTTAGTAGCACTAGCTTTAGATACGTTTAATTTCTTTTCTTCTGCCATTAGAATTTAACTCCTTTTGATCTTACAGCTTCTGCGAAAGCTTTAACACGTCCATGGTAAATGTATCCTGAACGGTCAAAAACAATTTGACTGATTTTAGCTTTATTAATAAGTTCGCCCATTTTTTCACCTAGAGCAGTAGCGGCTTTAACACCACCGTTGTATTTTCCATTTTCAAGTGTTGAAACACTTAAAATTGTTATTCCAGTTTCGTCGTTAATTAATTGTGCATAAAAGTTTTGAAGTGATTTGAATACGCATAAACGAGGTTTAACTGCTGTACCTCTAATGTGTTGACGTTCACGCAAGTGTTTAACTTTACGTGCTTGATTTCTTGATAAAATAGCCATCTTTTAAAATCCTTTCTTATCAAACTACTTAGAAGCAGTTTTTCCTTCTTTACGACGAATAACTTCGTCTTTGTATGCAACACCTTTACCTGAGTAAGGGTTTGGTTTACGAACTGCACGAACAACTGTAGCAAATTGACCAACTTTTTCTTTGTCAATACCTGAAACTGTCATTTCAGTTGCTTTTGGACATTCAACTTTAACACTTGATGGAATTTCAATGTTAACTAAGTGTGAATAACCTGCAGCAACTTCTAAAATATTACCTTTAATTGTGAATTTGTAACCAACACCTTTGATTACTAATTCTTTTTTGAAACCTTTAGAAACACCTTCTAACATGTTTTCAATTACAGCATTTGTTGTACCGTGTAATTGTTTTGTGTGTTTTTCTTCATTAGCACGAATTGTCGAAAGTTCTTGACCTTCAATTTTAATAGCAATAAGAGGGCTGAATGTTCTTTCAAGTGTTCCAAGTGGACCTTGAACTGTAACTAATGTACCATTTAATGTTACAGTAACACCAGCTGGAATAGTTAAAACTCTGTTTCCAACACGAGACATCTACACCTCCCTATCAAATGTAGGCGATAACTTCGCCACCTACATTTTCCTTACGTGCTTGTTTTTCTGTCATCATGCCTTTTGAAGTTGAGATTATAGCTGTACCATAGCCTGATAAAACTCTTGGTAAATTGCTTGCTTGAGCATAAACTCTTAAACCTGGTTTTGAAACACGTTTGAAATCAACAATAGCTGATTGATTACCTTTGTATTTTAAAGCCACTTCAAGAACTTTGTCTTTGCCTTTGCCTTTTGGAGTAACACTAGCGATATAACCTTCGTTTAATAGAATGTCTAGAATTCTTTCTTTTTTAGTAGAAAATGGAATCATAACTGTTTTGAATTTTCTTTGGTTAGCATTTTTAATTCTAACAATCATATCTGAAATAGGATCTGTTATAAACATAATTATCAACTCGCTTTCTTCATGCCAGGAATTTTACCTTCATGAGCTAATACACGGAAGCAAATACGGCACACTTTGTATTTTCTTAAAACAGCGTGTGGACGTCCACATAATTCACAACGTGTGTAAGCACGTGTTGAGAATTTAGCGTGTTTCTTTTGCTTTGCTTTTAATGAAACTTTAGCCATAATTATTTTTCTCCTTTAGCAAATGGGATTCCGATTAATTCTAATAAACTTCTTGCTTCTTTATCGCTGTTTGTTGATGTAATTAATTGAACATCAAGACCTTTAATTTTACGAATTTTGTCAAATTCAATTTCAGGGAAGATAATTTCTTCTTTTACTCCTAAAGAATAATTACCTCTACCGTCGAATGCTTTAGGGTTTGCACCTCTAAAATCACGAATACGTGGCATTGCAACGTTAATTAATTTTTCAAGGAAATCTCACATACGTTCTCTACGTAATGTAACTTTTCCACCCATTGGCATACCTTCACGTAATTTTCATGAAGCGTTTGATTTTTTAGCACGGGTTTGGAATGGTTTTTGACCAGAGATTAAGGTTAGTTCGTTAAGAACTTCTTCAATTGCTTTAGAGTTAGTAACTTCTTTACCAGCTGTCATATTTAAAATGATTTTTTCTAATCTTGGAACTTGCATTACAGAATCATATTTGTATTCCTTCATTAATGCTGGAACAACTTCTTTAATGTATTTTTCTTTTAATTTCATAATTAGTATTCCTTCTTAGTTTTACGTAATACACGCGTTTTTGATCCGTCTTTGTTTAATTTGTATCCAAGTTTTGAATATGTAGCTGGAGAATTTTTTGTTGCTTTTTTAACTAAAATAGATAAGTTTGAAATATGAATAGGAGCTTCGTGTTTTTTGATTGAACCTTCTGTGTTACCTTGTGTTGGTTTTACGTGTTTTGTTACTATATTTACATCTTTAACGATTGCTGTGTTTGTTTTGAAATCTGTTCTAACAATACGGCCTGTTTTGCCTTTGTGTGAACCAGCAATAACAACAACTTCGTCGTTTTTCTTGAATTTAATTTTCATATTTACCTCGAACTATAATACTTCAGGTGCTAATGAAACGATTTTTAAGTAACCTTTATCACGTAATTCACGAGCAACAGGACCAAACACACGAGTTCCTCTTAATGATTTATCATCTTTGATTAATACTACTGCATTGTCATCAAAACGAATGTATGAACCGTTTTCACGGTGAATGCCATAAACTGATCTTACGATAACAGCTTTAACAACTTGACCTTCCTTAACTAAACCATTAGGAATAGCTTTTTTAACTGAACAAATAATAACATCACCAATGTTAGCAGTTTTCTTACGAGAACCGCCTAACACTCTAATAACACCAACTTCCTTAGCACCCGAGTTGTCAGCTACGTTTAATTTAGATAATTCTAAAACCATAACTATTCATTTCCTTCAGTTGCGTTTTGTTTAATTGATACTAAACGGAAGTGTTTTGTTTTTGATAATGGGCGTGTTTCCATAATTGTAACGATGTCATTTACTTTAGCAAGGTTTTGTCCATCATGAACTGCGAATTTTTTAACAACTCTATAACGTTTTGAGTATAAGTTATGTGAACGGTAGCTTTCAACTTCAACGATGATTGTTTTATCACCACGAGTTGATAGTACACGACCTTGTAATGTTTTACGTGTATTTCTTTCCATTATTTAGCTCCTTCAGTTTCTTTTAATTTTAATGCGGTCAAGCATTTTGCGATATCACGACGGATTAATTTAATTTTGTGACTTTGGTCTAATGAACCTGTAGCATTTCTAAATCTTAATGTTCATAATTCAGCTTTTAAATCTTGGATTAATTTTTGAAGTTCATCAACTGATTTAACTTTTATATCTTTATAAAGCATTATTGTTGACCTCCTTCATTTTTAGCAACAATTCTTCATGAAACTGGTAATTTGTGTCCACCTAATCTTAAAGCATCACGTGCAACATCTTCGCTAACACCTGAAACTTCGAACATCATTGTGTTAACTTTAACTGCACAATATCATTTATCTGGAGAACCTTTACCTGAACCCATACGTACACCGATAGGTTTGCTTGTTTTTGCGAAGTGAGGGAAGATTCTAATGAAAACTTGACCTTCACGACCCATTCTACGTGTAATAGCAATACGGGCCGATTCGATTTGACGAGCGTCAACTCATGATGAGGTAACAGCTTGTAAACCAAATTCACCAAATGCTACTGTATTTCCTTTGTGTGCTTTTCTTTTATCATGAGGTACTGAGAAAGGCTTACGATATTTAGTTCTTTTTGGTTGAAGCATCTTTAGCACCCCCTTCTAAAATTTCACCTTTAGAGATTCAAACTTTAACACCAATAGCACCATAGATTGTTCTAGCTGTCGCTGTAGCGTAATCTACATCTTGTCTAAGTGTGTGAAGTCTCATTTCTCCACGGTTGTAACCTTCAGCTCTAGCCATATCAACACCGTTAAGACGACCAGAAACTTGAGTTTTAATACCTTTAGCTCCCGCTTTTAATGCTTCATTAATAACTTGTTTTTGAGCGATACGGAAACTTTCACGGTTTTCTAATCTTTGAGCAATAGCTTCTGCAGCTAATCTTGCATTTAATTCAGGTTGTTTAAGAAGAACAACTTGTAAATTAATATCAACATGTTTGTTTTTAAGGTATTTGTGTAAATCTGTAAGTAATTTTTCAATGTTAACACCATTTTCACCTAATACTTTAGCAGGTTGTGCTGAGTGGATGAAAACTGTAACTTTGTTAGCTTGGTTTCTTTTGATTTGAACATTTCCAATTTGGTATTTTCTAACTAATTTATCGAAGAATTTGTAAATCTTAGCATCCATTACTAAGTTTTCACCGTAATGTTTCTTTTCAGCAAATCATACAGTGTTAATTTCTTTAGTAACTCCATAACGGAAACCATTTGGATTAACTTTTTGTCCCATATTATTCTCTTTCCTCTAATGTAATTGATAAGTTAGATGTTCTTTTGAAAATTGAGTATGCTCTACCTTGTGAGTGAGGTTGGTATCTTTTAAGTGTTGGACCTTCATTAACTAAAACTTCTTTAACAAATAATTTTGTGGCATCCATTCCGTGGTTGTTTGTTGCATTAGCAATGGCTGAGTTTAATAATTTAATAAATAATTCTGATGATTTTTTGTTTGTATTGTTAAGAATACCGAGAGCAACTCTAACGTCTTTGCCTCTAAATAAATCAGCAACTAAACGAGCTTTACGAGCTGAAACTCTTTGAATTTTAACGTGTGCTTTTGCTTGTTGAGCCATAATTATTTTTTACCTTTATCTGCACCGTGACCGCTGTAGGTTCTTGTAGGTACAAATTCACCTAATTTGTGACCAACCATATCATCAGTTACATAAACATCAATAAATTGACGACCATTGTGAACTTGGAATGTTAAACCTATAAAACTTGGGAAGATTGTTGAACGTCTTGATCATGTTTTAATAGGTTTTTTTGGAGCTTTGCCTTCAACGATAGCATCTACTTTTTTAAGTAAGTGTTCGTCAGCAAATGGACCTTTTTTAAGACTACGTGACATTATTTAGAGTCCTTTCTTCTTCTTAAAATTAATTTGTTTGAAGATTTCTTAGTTTTTCTTGTTTTAACACCAAGAGCTTTTTTACCTCAAGGTGTAAGAGGAGCTTTACGTCCAACTGGTTGTTTACCTTCACCACCACCATGAGGGTGATCGATTGGGTTCATTACAGAACCACGAACTGTAGGACGAACACCTAAGTATCTATTTCTACCAGCTTTACCTAAGTCAACAAGTAAATGTTCTTCATTGCCAACTGAACCAATTGTTGCACGACAACGAGCTAAAATTCTACGAGTTTCACCTGATTTTAGACGTAAAACAACATATTTACCATTGTCATCTTTACCTAAGATTTGTGCTGATGTACCAGCACTTCTTGCAATAATACCTCCACCACCTGGTTGCATTTCTACGTTGTGTACAAATGTACCTTCAGGGATGTTTGCTAATGGAAGACAGTTACCAACAAGAATATCAGCTTTTGATCCTGAAATAACTGTTTGTCCAACTTTAATGCCTTCTGGGGCTAAAATGTATCTTTTTTCTCCATCTAAGTATGCTAATAAACAAATGTTTGCTGATCTGTTTGGATCATATTCAATTGTTTTAACAATAGCTGGAATATTATCTTTGTTACGTTTAAAGTCGATAATTCTGTAGTATCTCTTTACACGACCACCTTGGTGGCGAACTGTAATTTTACCTTGGTTATTACGACCTGAGTTTTTCTTTAAAATAACCATTAAAGATTTTTCAGGTGCATGACCAGATAAATTCTTTGTGTAATCAAGAGATGACATATTACGGCGACCATTTGTAACTGGCTTGTAATGTTTAATTGCCATTTCTTTTCTCCTTGCTTAAAAATAGTTGAGGAATTTTTCTTTTAAGCAAAATTAAATCCTCGTTTATTAATCTTTTTTAGGTTCTTTTTTAGGAGCTACTTTTTTAGCTTCTTTTTTTTCTGTTTTAGCAGCTTCTAATTTTTGAGCTTTTTTTGCTGCTAATTTTTCAGCAACTTTATTTTCTTTTTCTGTTGCTTTTGCTTTTTCTTCAGCTTTAGCTTTTTTGTCTAATTCAGCTTTTTCAGCGTCTTTAGCTTCTTCTTGTTGTGGGTAGTATTGAATTAAGTAACCTTCAGCTAATTTAACAATAGCTTTTTTGTAACGGTTATCAAAACCTGAGAAACGACCTAATCTTGTAGGTTTTTTATCAACTTTAATTGTGTTAACATCAAGAACTTTAACTTTGAAAATGAATTCAACAGCTTTTTTAATTTGGTATTTATTTGCAGCGTAATCAACTTCGAATGTATAAACGTTTTTACTTAATTGTTCGTTTGTTTTTTCAGTAATAATAGGTTTACGAATAATACGTGTAAGTTCCATTATTTAACTCTCCCTTCGAAGTTTGCTAAACCTTCATTAGATAACACTAATACGTCTGCTCAAATTAAGTTTTCAACTGAAACAGAGTTTGGTTTAACACAAATAACATTTTGTAAGTTGTTTAATGATTTGTAAACAACTTCATCTGTTGTAACTACTAAAACGTGTTTTAAGTTAGCAACTTTTAGTGATGTTAATTTATTTAAAGCAGCTTTTGTTGAAATTTTTTCTAATTTCAAGTCATCAACAATAACAGCGTTGTTTTTTGCTAATAATGTTAAAGCTGAAATGAAGGCAGCTTTACGAACTTTCTTGTTAACTTTTAAGTTGTAATTACGTTCTGGAGTTGGTCCAAATACTGTTCCACCACCTACTCATATTGGTGATCTTGTTGATCCTGAACGAGCACGTCCTGTTCCTTTTTGTCTTCAAGGTTTTTTACCACCACCTCTAACTTCTGCACGAGTTTTGGTGTCATGTGTACCTTGACGCATTGCTGCACGGTCTGACATAATTGTGTCGAAAATAGCTTGTGCATAGATCTTTTCAGAAGCAAATAATGAAGGGTTTAATGATTTAGAATCAAAGTCTAATACCATTACCTTTGCAAAACTTTCTTCTTCAACACCACGAGATTTTGAAGCTAACACTTTAACTTTAGGTTTAGCTGTTTCGATCTTTGTGCTTACTCTTTTTGTTTTCGCAACTGTTTCTTTAACTTCATCTAAAGTTTCTTTTGCAACTGAAGCAGTTGATTTAACTTTAGTTTGAGCTAATTCGTCTGCAGTTTTCTTTGTAGCTCTTTTAACTTTAGCTTCTTGAGCTTTCATTTCGTTTGTAGTTGCTTTTTTAGCTTTTGTTGTTTTTGCTACAGAAGTTTCACTTTTAGCAGTAGCTTTTTTAGTTGTTGTAGACTTAGCTGTTTTCTTTAATTCTTGTTCAGCCATTATTTATCTCCTTCAGCTTTTGCATTTGCTTCTTCTTCAGCTTTAAGAATAAGTGGTTCTAATTCTGCTGAAGTCATTCCTGCTAATACTTCAATATTGAATTTCTTTGCTCTTTCAACAAGTTCATTCATTTTAACAACTTCTTTAACATCAACAAGTTTAATAGCTTCTTTAGCTGGTAAACCTTTAACAGCTTCTTTAATAACTACAAATGAATTTTTAGCACCAGGAATTGAACCTTTAACTAATAGGTAATTGTTCGTTAAGTCAACTTTAACAATTTCTAAGTTTTGAACTGTTGTTCTAACATTACCTAAATGACCTGGCATTGTCATACCTTTGTAAACTCTGTTTCCTGAAATATCACCAAGAGAACCAGTTTGTCTAATAGGTTGACTACCACCACCACCACCGTGTGATTTAGGTCCTATGTGTTGGTTTCATCTTTTAATTGTACCGGCGAAACCTTTACCTTTTGATGTACCGATAACGTCAACAAGTTCACCAGCAGCGAAAATGCTTGCATTTACTTCTTGACCTAATTCATAACCATCCATGTTACGAATTTCTTTTGTGTATTGCTTAGGTGTTGTTTTAGCTTTAGCAAATTGACCTGCATCAGGTTTGTTTGTTCTTTTAGCTTTCTTTTCACCAGTAGATAATTGTGTAGCTACATAGCCATTAGCTTCTACTGAAAGAACTTTTGTAACAACATTTGGTTTAACTTCAATAACTGTTACAGGAACTCTTTTACCGAATTCTGTGTAGATTTGAGTCATCCCAACCTTACGTCCTAAGATTCCTTTCATATCTCATCTCCTTTAAATTTATGATGACCATTGCTTGTTTAAAACAAGATGGAATTTATTTTTCAGATACTTGAACTTCAACACCTGAAGGTAATTCAAGTCTTTTAATTTGATCGATTGTTTTTGAATCTGGGTTGATTAAAACAACTAATCTTTGAAAAGTTCTACTTTCAAATTGTTCACGTGATTTTTTGTTAATGTGAACACTTCTAAGAATTGTAACAACTTCTCTTTTTGTCGGAAGAGGAACTGGTCCACTGAATTCTGTTTTAGTTTTTTCAGCAAGTTCAACAATTTTTCTTGCCGCAAAATCTACAAGTGAGTGGTCAAAACTCTTCACTTTGATATTTAATTTACTCATCGTTGCCTCCTTTGTTCATTAATGAACTTTACTCCGCAAAAATTTCTCAAAATGTCCTTGACAACATTGGCAATTTGACAACCTTTTGCTTCTTAGTAAATAGTTACATTTTCAATTATAGACGAAAATGCATTTTTAAAAAGGAAAAAATAAAAAAATATTAGATGTTTATGAAGTTACATAAAGGTTTTTAAAATAAAACGCAATATATACAAGTATATATTGTTTTTGAGTATTTTGAAACTATTAATCGGTTTTTTAGATTAATATATTTTTAGTTTTGCAGTTAAATAAATTAGAAAATGAAACACAAATAAGCGTTGTGATATCGCAGTAACAAAAAATATTTAAAATGTATATAACAAAATATTATATGCTGATAAAAGAACAAATTTGAAATGCGTTGTTAAACAAAAATATAGTCTTTAATTCGTAAGAAATGATATATATAAAATTTTCATAATTTTTCCGTTAATATCTTAAATATAGTTAAAAAAGTTTTTATTTATAAATGTAAAACTAAAAATATAGTATTATATTATTAATAAAAAGAAGGAGTTAAAATGACTAAAAAAGAATTTATTAAAGCAGTTGCTGAAAGATTAGAAGTTCCAGTTAGAGTTGCAGATCAATACTTCGATGCATTCTTATTTGTGCTAAAAGAAGAATTAATCGCTGAAAACAAAGTTCAACTTTCTAATTTAGGTATTTTTGAAACAAAAATTAGAAGAGGACGTGAAACAATTAATCCATTTACTTCAGAAGAATTATCAGTACCTGAAAAACGTGTAGTTAAATTTACACCATCTAAATATTTAAAAGAACTAGTTAACTTCTAGTTATATATTCAAAATAGGTAAAAAATCAATAATGCCAGGAAATACTAAAGGTATGATTTTGCCTATTTTTTTAATTTCTAAATATTTGAATTCTTTTGTATTATACATTTGAAGTAAATGGCCAAAATCCAATAGATAAAACTCATTAGTTTGATTAAAAAACACAATCAAAAATGAAATACCACCGTTTGCATGTATTTGTTTTAAATATTCAATTTGGTGTTTTTTTATATTAGATATAGGTAAATAATTTTCATTAGTTGTTTTTGCTTCAAATGCAACGAATTTGCCTTTAAAACAGCCGATATAGTCAACTGTTGATTTTTTATAAACAAAAGCTTCTTCAGCTTTAAGTTGATTATTTATTGTTTTAATTCCTTTAAATTTAATGGGAAGATTTTTCTTTTCAATGAATGCTATACCATTTTCATAATAATATAAAATTGTTCTGTTAATAATATCTTCTAGTAACATTCCCCTATTTTTATATGTCATATTTTTATATTTAGATTGTTACGCTAATAGTTTTAAAAAGGAAAAGAAAAATAATTTAATAATGAATTTTTCAAATGTTAGAAAGTTTATAATTTTATAAATAAAAAACGCTTGTTTTTTTCATTTTTTTAAACTTTTAGGCATAACTTTTAAAATGTATTTTTAATAGTTGAAAGGATTAAAATGGACAAAAATAATAATGAAAACTCAACCATAATTAAAGATACATTAAAAGAAATTACTAAAAGATTTGGCGAAGAAGCAATTATGCTTTTTAATAGAGATAAAATAGACGAAAAGATAGAAACGTTCTCAACTGGATCTTATTTATTGAATAATGCAATTGGCGTTGGGGGCTATCCTAAGGGTAGAATCGTTGAAATATATGGCCCTGAAAGTAGTGGAAAAACAACCTTATGTTTACATGCAATTGCGGAGGTTCAAAAAAGTGGTGGGATTGCCGCTTTTATAGACGCAGAACATGCAATTGATCCAAATTACGCTAAAAATTTAGGCGTTGACTTAAATAATTTAATTTTAAGTCAACCCGACAGCGGTGAGCAAGCTATGGAAATTGTAGATATTTTAGCTAAATCAGGAGCTATTGACTTGATTGTTGTTGATAGTGTTGCCGCATTAGTACCTTTAGCTGAGCTTGAAGGCGATATGAAGGATCAGCAAATTGGTATTCAAGCTAGATTGATGTCTAAAGCCTTAAGAAAAATCACTGCAAACTTAAGTAAAAAGAAGACAACAGTTTTATTTGTTAACCAAATTAGAGAAAAAATTGGAGTAATTTTTGGAAACCCTGAAACAACAACTGGTGGAAGAGCTTTAAAATTCTATTCATCAATTAGAATAGAAGTAAGAAAATCAACCTCAATAACCGATGGAAAAGATATCACAGGAAATGAAATTAAAATAAAGGTAGTCAAAAATAAAGTTGCAGCACCTTATAAAAGCTTTACCACTGAAATACTATTTTCAAAAGGTATAGATACCTTAAATGAATTAATTGAATTAGCCTGTGAAAAAGGTATTTTCGTCAAAAAAGGCGCTTGATACTCATATGATGAAAAAAATCTAGCTCAAGGCAAAAAATCACTAAAGGAATTCTTGCAATCTAATCCAGAATTTAAACAGGAAATTGAACAAAAAATACTATAAAACAGGCATTTTGTTTAGTTTATACATTCATTTAATTACTTTTAAATATGTAATATAATTTATGAGTTATTAAAACGTAGATTTGAGGTTTTGTTTTTATGCAAGTTGAAAATAAAATTCGCACAGAAAAAACGCTAAATATATTATTTTTAGGTGATATTTTTGGTAGTTCAGGTATCAAAATTGTCAAAAAATATCTTCCTGAATTAAGAAAAAAACACAATATTGATGTTGTAATTGCTCAAAGTGAAAATGTTTCAGGTCGCAAAGGTTTAAATAGATCAGATTACGAAAAACTTAAAAGTGCAGGAGTAGATATTTTTACTCTCGGAAATCACGTTTGAGCTAAAGATGATATTTTATCAATAATTAACAAGAACGAACTAGTTAGACCAGCAAATATAGATAATTCATATCCCGGAAGTGGCTCTAATGTTTTTTACTTAAAAAACGATATTTCACTACGTGTAACATCGTTAATGGGTATCACTTTCAATAAATTATTAAAACCTTGAGGACAAGAAACGGCAGATAGCTTTTTTGACACAATCGACTCAATTATAGAGTTCAAAGAAAAAACTGATTTTCACTTTGTAGACTTTCATGCAGAAACTACCAGTGAAAAATACGTGCTTGGCTTATATCTAGACGGTAAAATTGATGCAATCTGTGGAACTCATACCCATGTTCAAACCAATGATGCTCACGTACTTCCAAAAGGGACTTGCTATCTTACTGATGCCGGTATGTGTGGACCTTATGATTGTGCTATTGGAGCTAATTTTGACGAAGTTTATGAACATATGCGTTATAATGCTCAAAAGAAGTTTTTAACGTCAAAAAATCCGTCTCAATTAAATGGTGCTGTAATTAAATTACATACAAATAAAAAATTAAATTCTATTAAACTAATCAATATTAGACCATATTAAAAAACTAAGGCTTTTGTTGCCTTAGTTTTTTGTTTTTTAATCATTGTATTCTAATGAATCATCGAAATCTAGTCCAGTAGTATCATAATCAGCTGTTTCAATTGTTTCTGTTTGGTATTCACTTAACATTTCGTTTGCGTCATCGATAATACTTTTATCTAAATCTGAATTTTCGTCTACAAACATTTTTGTTTCACGAGTTGGGTCATATTTATCCGAGAAGTATGAACGAGGGTCGCGAATGTCATATTTACCGTTTTCTTCATAATTAGTATTTGTACCTGCAGGTATTTTATGACCTAAAATAATATTTTCTTTTAAGCCTTTCAATCTGTCAGTTTGGGCACTAATTGAAGCATTAACAAGAATTCTTGGAGTTTCTTGGTATGATGCTGCGGATAAGAATGAATCAGATAATAAAGGAGTTTGTTTTGCGCCCTTGATAATAACATCACCAAAAGGAGGTTTTTTGCCTTCATTAATTAATCTAGCACTTTCTCTTTGATATGTAAAGATGTCAACCAATGAACCATTGAAGAATTTAGAATCACCTGGATCAGTAATTAAAATCTTAGAAAGCATTTGACGGATAATAATTTCAATGTATTTGTCAGCAATAGTAATACCTTGTAAACGGTATAGTCTTTGAACTTCTTTAAGAATGTAGTTTTGAACTAAACGTGTGTCTCCAACTTTAAGTAATTCATTTAAGATAATAGGACCTTCAACAATTTTTTGTCCTGGTTTAAGAGTATCACCAATTTCAACTCTTAGCTTACGTCCTGCTTTTGTACTATATGTTGTTGTGTATGTTTCATTATTTCTTTGTTTGTATTCAACAGTAATAATAAGAACATCACTTTCAGTTTGACCTTCTCTAGCAAATTGAATGTTTACTACTCTACCATAACCTTCAGCAATAATAGCTGGTTGACCTCAAGGAGAATCGTAAGCATCAATAAGTTCCATTAAACGACCAAAACCACCAGTAATATCTTCAACACCAGCAACCCCACCAGTATGGAATGTACGCATTGTAAGCTGTGTACCAGGTTCACCAATCGATTGAGCAGCTACAACACCGACAGCTTCACCAATATTAACAACACGGTTAAGAGCTAAATCTTTACCATAACATTTTTTACATACACCATTCTTTGTGTAGCAAGATAAAACCGATCTAATTTCAACTTCCTCAATGCCTTCGTTTACAATTTCGTTAGCAATTTCGGCTGTAATTAATTCGTTAGCACCAACAATTTGTTTGTTAATTAGTTGATTTGCATCTTCAAATTGGTTTTTGTAATAAATAGGTTTTGTAGTGAAACGACCTTCAATTCTACTAAATAAGTTTTCAATAACTGTGTTTGTTTTTGTATCTTTAATATCTTTTACAACTACACCATAGTCGGTTCCACAGTCTTCTTCTCTAACAACAATACCTTGAGCAACGTCAACTAATCTACGTGTTAAATAACCAGATTTAGCTGTGTTTAAGGCAGTATCGGTAAGGCCTTTACGGGCACCGTGGGTAGATGAATAGAATTCATAAGCTGTAAGACCATCAAGGAATGAAGACTTAACAGGAATTTCAACAGTAGAACGAACAACTCTTTCATTTTCAGCATCGGCTTTTAAAATCTTAGTGTTGTTGTTCATAAGACCACGCATACCGGCTAACTGAACGAAGTTACTTGAATTACCACGAGCGCCAGAGTTAAGCATCATAAATAATGGGTTATCTGGATATTGTTTTGTAACTTTCTTAAGTTCTTTTTCAATATCATCCTTAATTTGAGCTCATTTTTGAATGGTTGCGTTATATCTTTCATCATCTGTCATTAAACCATTGTTGTAGCATTCTCTAAGTTTTTCAACATATTCATCACCAGAAGCAATTTTGCCTTTAGTTGTTGGCAAGGTAATAACATCTGAAATAGAAATAGTTGTTCCTGATTTAGTTGAGAAGTTGTAACCTAATGATTTAATTGAATCAAGCACACTAGCAACGATATTTGTATATTTGAATCATACTCTTTGAAGTAATCTTGTGTAATCATCAACTGTTCAAATTGCTTCTTCGTGTTTTTCTCTGTTAATTACTTCTTCTTCAACTTTTTTGTATTCTTCTTTAATTATTTTTTCAAGAATTTCAACATGATTTACATCAAGATTTTCGCCTTTAAAGTCTTTAAGTGAGCCACATTCGTTAAATAGTGTATCGTCATCTAAATTAATTTCTCTAATTCGGTTAATGATTGAAGCAACGTCTGTCATATTAATAACAGCAACATATCTTTCATAAACACGACGAACAATTTTAGCAATATCTTTTTTGCCTAAAGGAAGATTAAGAGGCATTTTTTCAATAACTTCAGCGAAGTTTGTTCCGTATGGTACTACAAAACAGCTTAATTGGTATTTATCTGCAGATGTATAAACAACTTCTTTTTCGCCATTTTCAACTTCAACATGTTTACCGAAAATGAATTCAAAACTGTCAGGGAATGATCTATTGAAGATAAATTTACCAACAGTTGAAATGATGTATTTGCTTTCAGCATCTACATTCATTCTTCTTTTACGAACTTCAGTAATTGGCAATACAACACGAGCATGTAATGAAATTACTTTATTTTCATAAGCTCTTAACATATCTTCATAAGTAGCAAAGAATTTACCTTCACCTTTAGCAAGCTCAGGAGTTTCTTTAGCTGATTTTTCCATTGTTAAGTAGTATAAACCAAGAATAATATCTTGACCAGGGTTAATAATAGGTTCACCATCTTTAGGACCTAAAATGTTTTTAGATGCAAGCATTAATTCACGAGCTTCACGTACAGCTTCATCACTGATTGGAACGTGAACAGCCATTTGGTCCCCGTCGAAGTCAGCGTTAAATGGAGTACATGAAAGTGGGTGAAGTTTAATAGCTTTACCACGAATTAACACAGGTTCATAAGCTTGAATAGATAAACGGTGCAATGTTGGAGCACGGTTAAGTAATACTGGTCTACCTTCAATCGCTCTTTCAACGTATGGTCAAATAATTGGATCTAAGTTTTCAACTGCTTTTTTACCAGCTTTAATTGAATTAATGTGGTTATTTCCATTAATTAATTCTTTAATAATTCATGGTTCAAATAATTTAGCCGCCATTTCACGAGGAATACCAACTTGGTGCATTTTTAATTCTGGACCAACAACAATAACTGAACGTCCTGAATAGTCAACACGTTTACCAAGTAAGTTTTGACGGAAACGACCTTTTTTACCTGTTAAAGCGTCAGAAATTGATTTTAAAGGACGATTGTCCTTTGAAGAAACTGGACTTGGTTTCTTTCTTGCATTATCAATTAAAGCATCAACAGCTTCTTGAATCATACGATACTCATTTTGCTTAATAAGCATAGGAGCATCTGTTTCATCTCATTTTTTAAGACGATTGTTTCTAATGATAATACGACGGTAAAGTTCATTAACATCACTAGTTGAATGACGACCACCATCTAATTGAACTAATGGACGTAAGTCGGCAGGAATAACTGGCAAGTCATAAATTAACATTGATTTAGGATCTTGTCCAGAAGTAATAAAAGCATTAATAACCGCTAAACGTTTGTAAAGTTTTGATCTTTCTTGAACTTTAGCACCTGCGTTAGCGTTTTTAGCAATTGAAGCATTAATTGCTTTAATTTCAGCTTCAACAAATTCTGCTTCTTCTTCTAAGTTAATGTGTTCCAGTAAGTATTCAATAGCGTTTGAACCAGTAGAAATTTTAGCATCACTAAATTCATGAATTAATTCGTTGTATTCATAAAAGTCAATACCGTAATCTTTACCAGTTTTTGAAACTGCATATTGTTCTAATTCTGAAAGTGATTCAGTAATAATTTCGTATTCTTCAGAATCTTCTTCATATTTTGATCTAATTTCTAAAAGAGCATCTCTATAGATAATAGCTGCATCAGCAATATCAATAATAGCGTTCTTTTGAAGTTTGGTCAATCCACCATCTTCAAGCACGATGTGACTTTTGTAATAAATTAATTTTTCTAAGTCGCTTTTAGATACAACTCTACTTGAGTTAGCAACTCTTAAACCTAAAAGTTTCGCAATAATAGAGTGATCTATTTTAAAGAATCAGAAGTGTACAACAGGGTTTTCAAGGTGAATGTGTCCCATTCTACTACGACGCACAATTTTAGGTAAAATTGTTGGTTCATATTTTTGACACATTGGTGTTTTTTCACACTTATTGCCCTCATCACTTTTCTTATATTTTGTACCACAAATTGGACATTTATAGTCTGTTGTAGGTCCAAAAATTAATTCGTCAAATAAACCTTCTCTTTCTGGTTTATAGCTCTTATAGTTAATTGTTTCAGGTTTTGTAACTTCCCCACAAGATCATGATGTTACGTCTTCTTTAGAAGCTAGTGAAAGTTTAACTCTTCTAATTTCTTTTTGATAGTTTTTGTTAAATATTGAACTACTCATCAAGACCTCCATCTGAAATATTATTTATATCAAAATGTTGTTGAACGTCATAATCATCTTCTTCATCAGCAGAAATTGTGTCAAGTTTCATACCTAAACCTTTTAATTCAAAGCTTAAAACGTTGAATGATTCAGGTGTGCCTGGTGTAGGTAATTCTTTACCAGAAACTAAAGCTGCATAAAGTTGATTACGTCCGTTGATATCATCCGATTTATATGTAAGAATTTCTTGAAGAACATTAGTCGCTCCATAAGATTCAATAGCTCAAGTTTCCATTTCACCAAATCTTTGTCCACCATTTTGGCTTTTACCTCCAAGTGGTTGTTGAGTAATAAGTGAGTAAGGACCAACACTACGAGCGTGCATCTTGTCATCAACCATGTGGTTCAATTTAAGCATATACATGACACCAACTGAAACAGGTTTATCAAATTTTTCACCAGTGATTGGATCAATTAAAGTTTGTTTACCTGTAATTGGTAAGCCAGCTTCTTGAATAACATCTTGAATTTCTTCTTTTTTAACCCCGTCAAAAACAGGAGTTACAAATTTACATTGAAGTGTTTTAGCGGCCATACCTAAATGGATTTCTAAAACTTGCCCAATGTTCATACGTGAAGGCACACCTTGAGGGTTAAGCATAACATCAACTGGTGTACCATCTTCTAAGTGTGGCATATCTTCTTCTGGAAGAATGATAGAAACAACACCTTTGTTACCGTGACGGCCTGACATTTTGTCACCAACTCTAATCTTACGTTTTACAGCGATAGAAACTTTGATGATTTTATCAATACCATCTTCAAGTTGATCATTATTTTCTCTACTTAAAATTTCAACACCTATAACAGTACCATTGTGACCGTTTTTAACTTTAAGCGAAGTATCTTTAACATTTAATGATCTTTGGCCTAAAACAGCCGCAAGTAATTTTTCTTCTTGGCTTGGGTTATCATCTCCTTTAGGAGATACACGACCAACAAGTACATCACCAGGGGTAACTTCAGAACCAACTAAAACAATACCGTGTTCATCTAAGTGTCTAATTGAGTGTTTAGAAACATTAGGAATTTCTCTAGTTAATTCATCAGAACCTGCTTTTGAAGTTCTAAATTGAATAATTTGTTCTTCAATATGAATTGATGTAAGTACATCATTTTTTACTAATCTTTCGTTCAAAATAACAGCATCTTCATAGTTATAACCTTTATAAGTTGTAAAGGCAACAAGTAAGTTTTTACCTAGAGATAATTCACCATTTTTGAATGATGAACCATCAACAAGTAAATCACCTTTTTGGATAATATCACCTTCTTTAACTAAAGGTCTTTGGTGAATAACTGTATCTTGGTTTGAACGCTGGAATGTTTTTAAGTAATATGTTTCAGCAGTACCTTTTTCAGTTCTAATTTTGATTTTGGCACCATCAACATATTCTACTTTTCCGTCGCTTTTTGCTCTAAAGTTTGCTGAAGAATATTTTGCAATATCAGCTTCATTACCTGTAGCAACAAAAGGAGCTTCGGTTTCTAATAATGGAACTGCTTGACGTTGCATGTTAGAACCCATAAGAGCACGGTTAGCGTCGTCATTTTCTAGGAATGGAATACATCCAGCAGCTACCGAAACCATTTGACGTGATGATACTTCAATATAATCAACATCTTCAGGTTTACCCATAATATATGTGTAATTTTTACGCATTGTAACTTGTTCATCAACAAGTCTATTATTTTCATCAACATTTACAGTTGATTGAACAATGTTAAAACCAAATTCATCGGCTGCAGTTAATCAATCAACTTTATTGTAATCAACTACACCATTTTTAACTTTGAAGTATGGTGTTTGTAAGAAACCATACTCATTAACGTTTGCATAAATAGCCAAGTTTAAGATCAAACCAATGTTTGGTCCTTCAGGAGTTTCAATTGGACAAATTCTACCATAGTGAGTTGAGTGAACGTCACGAACTTCAAATTGGGCAGTATCACGGTTAAGACCACCAGGTCCTAGAGACGTGATACGTCTTTCGTTTGAAATTTCTGCTAATGGGTTAATTTGATCCATAAATTGAGAAAGTTTTGAAGAGTTAAAGAATGTCTTCATTTGGTTAGAAATTAACTTGTTATTTGTAATGTTCTTTGGAGTAATCTTTTCAGGTTCTCTTGCTGACATTCTTTCACGAGTTGTTTTTTCTAATTTAGCTAAACCAACATTTAATTGGTTTTGCAATAATTCACCAACAGAAACAATACGTTTGTTTGTTAATGAGTCAGGATCATCATCTTGTCCAATACCATCAATTAAGTTAAAGTAGTAATTAATTGCAGCAATAATGTCTGAAACCAATAAGTGATGTTCAACTGCTTTAGGATCATTACCGATAACTAATGTTGGTTCTTTACCTTCATCAAGTTGTTTTCTATTTGCATAAACGTATAACTTGATCATTTTTACACGTCTTTTTAGCGATGTACTTGCAGGATCATTTAAAAATTTACCATAAACAACATCAGCCTTAATTCCAGGAATTTCTTCTGATGAAAGAAAACCAGAATCAAAGTTTGCTTGAATTAATAAAGCTAAATTATGGTCAATAAATGTACCTTTTTTAAGGTTTAAAATAGGTTTTTCATCAAGTTCACTATTTCAATCTTTAATTTCAAGATCTTGTCCTAAGTATGTTTCAGTAATACGGTCAACTAAGTTAAGTTTTTTGTTTAACATATAACGACCAGTAGCACTTAAACTATAACGTTTTTTATTGAACAATAAGTTTGGTAATAAGTTAGTTACAGCAGCTTCTGTAGCTAAATCACCGCGGCGGATAACTCTAAATAAGTCATCTTGACATGTTCTTGTTATTTCTTCATGTGAAGGACCAGAAGTTGTTTCTGAACCAGCTGGTTCAAGTCTTTTATCTTTCTTTAAGGTTTCTTGCAATACTTTTGAATTCCCAAATAAGTAAAGAATATTCGCTGTATTAAGACCTAAAGCGCCTAAGAAAGTTATTAAGTTAACGTTTTTGTTTTTGTCAATCTTAATTTTTACTCAGTCAGGTAATTTTGTTGTAACTTTGTGTGAAATTTCAATTCATGAACCTAATCTAGGTAAGATTTCTACTTTGTTGAAAAGGTCATCTGATTGTTTGTTACGAACACCACAACCAAAATATGCTCCTGGAGATCTAATTAACTGGCTAACGATAACTTTTTCGCTACCGTTAATAATGAAACTCCCTCCAGAACACATAAGAGGAATTTCTCCAAGTAAAACTTCATCTTCTTTAACAACACCTTTGTCGCTTGTTACTCTAAACTTAGCAAATAACTTAGATGCATAGTTTGTTCCTTTTGCTCTAGCTTCTGAAACTGCTTCATATTCACGAGAAGGAATTTCCAAACGTGCTGAATTATTAATGTAATCCAACGAGATTTTTTTGTTATTTAAAACAATTGGGTAATGTTCCCTAAGTGTTTCTTCAATTCCTGATTTCTTGAATCATTCAAACGATTCTTTTGACATTGATAAGAAATCTGGAACATTAAGTGTAACTTTAGTATTTGAATAATCACGTCTTTCTGTGATTGGTCCAAATTTTCTAATTTTATAAGGGTATTTATTTTCGTGTTTTTGTAAGTTGTCCATACTCTACAATACTCCTTGTGTTTATATAGTCGACAAATAGTACTTATTTTATTAAGTAATAAATGTATTTTAATTTTATCAAAAGTTTAAAAATTTGATATTAATTTTTTGGGAAATATTGTTAGGTATTTCTCTTTTTTAAAATTAATTTATTTTTGCCTAAAATTACTATAAAACAGTGCTAGCGGTTATATCCATAAAATGTGCCTAAACTGAATAATTATAGTGTAAACGTTTCCAGGTAATCAATTTTAAAGGATGTAAAATGTTCTAATTTAGATATAAAAAGCTGTAAATGAGAATTATATGGACACGTGAAATCAAAATATATATAATGCAGAAAATCAAAATATTCAAATAACTCACAAAAATACTAAAAGCATTAAATATTTTATTAACGATAAATACGAAGCATTAATAAATTTTGACTTAAACAAAATTTCAAAATATAATCCAGGAAGAAACTACAAAATACAAGCAATAGAACTAGTCTATATATTTGATAAAAAACTCTGTTTGAAAATAACTTTCGATCCTTTTGGTGAGGTTTTAATAGATTTAGAAAATAATGATGCTTTCTTAATTCATCCTTTCAAAAAACACAAAAAGGTAAATTATATAGATAACACCAATAACGATGTTATAAAACAATATGAGATAAACAAATTAGATATAAATAAAGAAAAATCAAAAAAACATTAATGATTTTGATAAAAGAAATTATTCTAATTCTCTTACAGAAGAACATTTTAAAAACCATTTTGAAGTAAAACTTGAAAATAAGTTTAGAAAAGCTAGTTTAGATTCTAATAAGAACTATATTAATTCAAATGGATTAATTTATGCTGAAAAGGAGGTTAAATATTCTTGATTTTTTAAAACTAGCGACTTTTTTGGCGAAAAACAGACCAAAAAATACATGGAATTAGCTAAGGTTGAAAACTGATACGCAAAACGGCACAGATACCCAACCACACTAATATTTAATGAATGATTTATTTGAGATCTTTGGCATATATATGGGAATGGTGTTATTGTTGCATATTGGCAACAGTTACAGAATGCAATAAGTAAATTTATTAAGGCAGACAAAATATTCAACCAAGTTTTGACGTTTCAACTCAATGATGATCAAGAATATCTTCTTGAAAAACAATAAATGCGGGTAAACCATTCCTTATCTATAGTTTATTTATGCCAAGTTATCAAAATGATCCAAAAGATTCTCATAGTGTTGTTGTTTTAGTGCTCCGCCATTTTATTTTTTAGGTAAAAATACACAAATTACGTTTTATGTTTTAACACCAATAACTATTATTTACTATGTCATCAATTTATTTATATTGAACTTCTGCTCACAACAAATAGAAACAAAAAATAACATTCTTAAAGGTGTTGTAAATAACTTTTCATCAATTTCCATTTTTACATTAATATTCCTTATCGCCTGATTAACATCATTTATAGTATTTTTTGAAGAATCAAACAAACATTCAACACACTTAACTGATTCAAGTTTATTTTGATTAAATTTATCTATCTTAATAATTTGATTATTAAAATTTATGATTTTTGACTTATCGTACACATTTACAACTTTAAAAATTGACAAGGAAATTACCAAAATAGCTATTTTATACAATTTTATGACTTCATTATGAATCGGTGTTTAATATTTATCACATATTTAATATTTATAAGCAATGTCTCTTGACTCGCTAAAACATATCAAGATCTTAGACTACCACTTTATAAATATAACACTGTCTTCTTAATTTGATATCCAGCTATAGTTGTTCCTGTCTTTATTGGTTTAAAACTACTAATTAATATGATTGTAATTTTAACCAATAAAGGCTTAAAAATAGGCAGAAAAGTATTATTAATTCTCTTGCCTATTTATATTAGAACCTATTAATAAACAAAAATTCTGGTCGCCCAGAATTTTTAAATGATTGAATATTATTTTAATTCAACATCAGCACCAGCTTCAACTAATTTAGCTTTAAGAGCTTCAGCTTCGGCTGTAGGAATGTTTTCTTTAATTGTTGCAGGAAGTGTTGAAACTAATTTGTTAGCGTCCATTAAAGCGATGTTTAATAATTCTTTAACAGCTTTAACGATAGCTAATTTTTTACCATTGTCGCCTTTAATAATAACTGAAACAACTGATTTAGCTTCTTCAGCAGGAGCAGCAGGTGCTGCAGCAGCAGCTACAACAGCTGTTGGGTCGATACCGAATTCTTCTTTCATTGCTTCAACTAATTCCATAACTTCTTTAATTGACATTTCTTTTAATGATGAAATAAATGTTTCTTTTGTTAATTTTGCCATGATTAATCCTTTCTAAAAATTAATTATTATTGTTGTTCTTCTTTTTCACTTAATAAGTTAAGAGAAAGAGAGAGTTGTTGTAATGGTGCCATAAGTGAACGAGCAAGAATTGCAAGTGCTTCTTCGTAGTTTGGAAGTGTAGCAACTTCTTGAACACCTTTAGCATCAATAACTTTGTTTTCAAAAATACCAGCTTTAGGTAAAAGTAATTTGTTTTCTTTAGCAAATTTTACTAATACTTTAGCAGCAGCATTGTCATCTAGGTTACTAAATGCAAATAAGTTAGGACCAACTAAATGTTCGTCTAAATCATAACCAGCTTGTTTAGCAGCTAATTTGAATAATCTGTTTTTGAATACTTTAATTTCAACACCAGCTTGTTTTGCAACAATACGAAGTTGTTTTAATTCAGCAACAGTTAAACCACGATATTCAGCAAGAATAACTGATTTCGCTGAAGCTAATTTTGCACTAATTTCAGCAACAGTTTCTCTTTTAGCTAATTTTAAAGCTGATTCTTTAACTGTATTTGATGATTGCATTAATATCCCCCTTTCATAATTAAATAAATAATTACAATACAAGAGCATAATTTGAGTGAAATAAATATCTGTACACTCGGTAACATTTTTAAGCTAAGCCGTTACTGTCTTTATGTATTGCAGTTTATATTATATAATGCTTAGCAAAATATGAAACTAAAAACATTAACATTTTTTATTAGTTAATTTATAATATTATTCATAAGAATAAGGAGAACTATGAACAAAAAAATTTTCTTAACATCAGTATTATCAATTTCAGCAATTTCACCAGTAATTATTTCAGCAGGATGTAAAAAAACAGTTGAAAATAATTCAGGTCTTACTTTCAAATATGATAGCCAAACAAAAACATATTTTGTATCAGGTGTAGACAGAATTAAATTTGACGGAAAAAACCCTGTTGTAATTAGCGAACTAGTTATTCCATCAGTTTGAGACGGTAAAGCAGTTACAGCAATTTCACCAGAAGTATTTTATGGTTTAAATACATTAACAAAAATAACAATTCCAAGTTCAATCCAAACTATTGGTGCTGGTGCATTTAAAGATGCTAACAACTTGAAAGAAATAGTTTTTGAAGAAGGTTCTAAACTTTCAAATATTGGCGAAGCAGCTTTCCAAGGATGTACATCATTAGAAAAAATAACAATGCCCGAATCATTACAATACATAGGTAATAATGCTTTTAAAGATTGTAATGGTGCCAAATTTGAAATAACTATAACTGGCGAAAACAAGTTATTTATAGGTTCAAACGTTTTCCAAAATGTTTCTGATAGCTTCAAAATTATCTTTTCAAAAATCAATGAAGATAAAATCAATGAAGGCAGTTCATCTATAGTAAACTGAAAACAAGGTTTAACACCTAACCAAATTGAATTTAAAAATTAGAGCTTAATGCTCTTTTTTTATTATTACAATAATAAAAGACCATAAATAAATATAATTGTATTATGGAAAAATTCACTAATTTATATAACACTACTGAATATAGTTTTTTAGATTCTCTCATTAAAATAGATGAATTGGTCAAAAAATCTGCTGAACATAATCTTGAGGCAGTAGCTTTAACTGACTATAATAATATGTTTGGCTTAGGTCATTTTTTAAGAAAGTGTGCAGAGTATCATATCAAACCAATTATTGGCGTTGATTTAGATGTTGAAGAATATAGGTTTATATTACTTGCAAAAAATTATGATGGTTTTAGGTTTATTAATAATTTAATTTTAGAAAAAAGCAAAGGTAAGGTTATTTTAATAAATGATTTAAAATCAAATGATATTTTCATTTTAGATCACCCTCAAAAAGGTTTATATGCTACAACTAAAATTAATCATCTTATTGACTGAAACAGCTATTTTATACACTCATCTGATGAAACTATACCTAACGCTATTTTTCTAAGAGAAAATAAGCTTTTTGATGTTGATGATAATGACACTCTAAACGTTTTGCAACAATTGGGTAACAAAGAACTATCAAAATATTACTTCAATTACTTTGATAACTTTGAAATCAGCAGCGTTATTATCGATAGAATAAATAAAATCATTAGTGAATGTAACGTTAAATTCCCTAAAAAAGAGTTAAGATTAGCTTCATTCTGTAATTCAAATATTGAAAATGAACAGCTATTTATTAAAAAAATTAATGATGGTATTCAAAAACATAAAAATGAATTAAAAAATTACCAAAATATCTATAAAAATAGGATACAAGAAGAGTTTGAGATTATTAAATCATTAGGTTTTATTAATTACTTTTTAATAATTTCTGACTTAATTGAATATGCTAAAAGTAAAAATATATCAGTTGGTCCTGGTAGAGGTAGTGCCGCTGGAAGCTTAATTTCATTCCTTTTAGGCATAACTGAAATAAATCCATTAAGGTTTGACCTGCTTTTTGAAAGATTTTTAAATCCACAAAAAGTTTCTTGACCTGATATTGATATTGATATACAGGACGACAGAAGAGATGAAGTTTTTGAATATTTGCGTAATAAATACGGCACAGAAAATACCGCATTAATTTCCACATTCCAAACTTTCGGAATTAAACAGTCTATTAGAGATGTTGGCAGAATTTTAAATATAGATTTAGCTACTATAAATAGAATTAGCAAATCAATAAATGCTTTTATATCATCAGAATCAATTGAAGATGAATATAACAATAATTTATTATTCCAAAGAGAAATAAATGAATATCCAGAGTTATATAAGCACGCTAAGAAAATTCAAGGATTGCCACGACAATTTGGTATTCACGCTGCTGGTTTTATAATAGCAGATAAATCAATTAGCAATTATGTTCCAGTTTTTGTGAATTCATCTCAAGTTTACCAACAGGTTCAGGTTCCGATGGAATATATAGAAAATTTTGGTCTGCTTAAAATTGACTTATTAGGCCTTAAAACACTGACAGAAATAAAAAATATTGAGAATAAACTTACTGGTGTTAAATTATTTGATGAACTAGTGCAAAATGATCCGTTAATTTTACAAGATCCGCTTGCAATTAGTTATCTTAACCAAGGATTAACCGAAGGATTATTTCAATTAGAATCCTCAGGAATGAAAAGCACCATTAAGAAAGTTGGCATTAAGTCATTTGAAGATTTATATGCTATTATTTCACTTTTTAGACCTGGGCCAAAAGATTATATTTCTGAATATGCCAAAAATAGACAGAGTCCTGATTTAATTGAAAAAATTTATCCTTCATATGACGCAATTGTTGTACCAACATTTGGAATTATTATTTATCAAGAACAAATAATGCAAATTGCTCAACAAGTTGGAAATATGTCTTTTGCTAGAGCAGATATGCTAAGAAGAGCTATAAGTAAGAAAAACGAAGAAGACGTTCTAAAATACAAAAAAGAATTTTTTGAAGGTGGCTTAAAAAACGGTTTAAGTCAAAATATTTTAACCGAAATATACAATAAAATAGAGAAATTCGCTCAATATGGTTTTAATAAATCTCACGCAGTTTCATATGCCTATTTAACAATGAAAATGGCATATTATAAAGCTAGATACCCGCAAGTTTACTTTGCTTCGTTAATTTCTAATTCTTATGGAGATCAAAAGAAAATTGATTTATATGTTAAAGAATTAAGAAGAATGAATTTCTGCGTATTTTCGCCTAATATTTTGCATTTCACAAATAGTGCTCTAATTTATGATGGCGATATATATTTACCTTTTAATATGATTAAAGGCTTCGGAACTGAAGGTGTTAACAAAATAAGCGAAGATATCTATAAAAATGGATCATATGAAAATTTAAGTCTTACAGAAATTCTGCTTAGACTTAAATTTGCAGGGATAAAAAATGCTACACTAGATACATTAGCGAAAGCAAGTGTTTTTAGAGACTTTGGAAATCAAAATTATGTACATCAAGTGTGTGATTTCATTGATGATGAATATAATCAAATTGACAAAAAAATAACTCAATTCAATGAAGCTAAAAAGCTTATAAATTGGGAACGCTTGAAAAATGCCACTGAAAATATTAAAGATTTTGCAACCTATGATGAAAAAACCGAAAGTCTTAATGAACAAACACTTTTAGGAAATATTTATAACATTTTCAAGACATCAAAATTAGAAAAACAATATCAATATAGACTTGCACAATTATTCAAAAAAACAGGTTCATACGTAATAATTGCTGAAGTGGCAGAAGTTAAAAACTTCAGAGATAAATCTTACTCATTAATAATCCTTAAAGATAGTTCTTTAGAACACAATTTCTTCGTTCAAAATAATATACTAAGAGATATGAGTCCAATTAAAAAAGGACAATTGTTAGAATGCCAAATAATGTGTAAAGGTGGAAAGATTTATTTAGAAAAATGAAAAGGAGTGTTAAATGTCTAAAAATAAATTGCTTTTAGTTGATGGAAATTTATTAATGTTTCAATCTTTCTATGCTTCTTTTAATCCTAATTTTCCTGATAATGTTCTGAGGGCACCAAACGGGATAACCACAAATGGAGTTCATGTTTTCTTTCAAACTTTATTCAAAGTATTAAAGTTAGTTAACCCAACACATTTATTCATAGCATTCGATGCACACGGTGAAACTAAAAGACATCAAATCTTCGAGGACTATAAATCAGGCAGATCTAAGGCACCTGTAATTATTTATGAACAATTTGATGCAGTTAAAGAAATTTTAACTAGTATGAAAATTAAGTGATTTGAAAAAATCGGAGATGAAGCAGATGATTTAATAGCTACTTTGGCAAGTAATAATAAAGGGTTTGATAACATTGTTTTTTCAAAAGACAAGGATTTATTACAATTAGTTTGTACTAATACATCTATTTTACAGACTTCTAAGAGCTTCGGAGGCAACTTAACTTATAAGGTTATTAATTTACATAACTTTAAAGAGGAATATGGAATTAATCCAGAACAAATACCTGATTATAAAGGTTTAGCAGGTGATTCATCTGATAATTTAAAAGGTGTTCAAGGCATTGGCCCGAAGACAGCAATAACATTGCTAAATGAATTTGGCACACTTGAAAATATTTATAACAACATTGAAACATTAAAAGGAAAAGTTAAAGAAAATCTACTAAATGATAAAGAAAGCGGTTTTTTCTGTAAACAATTAGCTACCTTAAATGAAAATGTTGATATGGATAAAAATATAGATTCATACATAATCAATATTGATGAAGCAGGCACTACAGAAGCATTCAATAAATATGGTTTAAACGCTGTTTTAAAGGCATTTTGAACATATTTAAAATAATAAAAAAAGAAAAGTTAACGAAAGTTAACTTTTTAAATATAAATATTTGAATTAAAAGAATATATTATTATTTCTTTTCTTTGTGATTAGTATGAGAATTGCATTTTGAGCAATACTTTTTCATTTCAACTTTTTCTGGTGTATTTTTCTTGTTTTTCTTGCTAATGTAGTTTTCCATTTTACAGTCAGCACATACTAATGTAAATCCGTCTCTTGGCATAATTACTCCTTAATAATATATTTATAAACTTGTTATATTATAAAGTAATTTAATAAAAACACCGTTAAAAACTTAAAATATTCATAAGAATTTTTAGAATGCTTATAAAATGTTTTTTCAGGCAATTTAATATTAAATAATTTATTTTTAGGGCTGTTTTATAGTATCAAAAAACCAAGGCGGATATGCCTTGATTTTTTATAATGATTAACGTTTTGATTTATCGTAGTTTATACCAGCGGCAGCAGGGCCTGGGCTCAATTTACTAAAGGCAACAAGAGCGACAATTGTGAAGATATATGGAATTGTTTGGAATAATGGTCCATATACGTCTAAGTCTTTCTTGAATAAGTTGATTGTTAAGGTTCTGAAACCTGAACCAACAGCAAATGTACCGATTGTTTGGAATAATGAGAAACCAATAGCACATAATACTACATAACCAATGTTTCAGTGCCCCATAATCATAACAGCTAAAGCTAAGAAACCTAAACCTAAAGTAGTTCCTGTGAAGGCACCTTGTAAGTTTTGAGCGAAGATACCACCAGCTACACCAGCAAATACACCGGTAAGGATAATACCTTGTCATTTAAATTTATAAACGTTTAAACCAGCAACGTCAACAGCTTGAGGGTTTTCACCAACAGCTTTGAAACGTAAACCTCAGCTTGTTTTGTTTAACAATACATAAGCTAAAATTGCTAAACCAATGAAGATAAATAACTTAAGGCTTATGATTGTCTCAAAACCATACGTTTTGCTTCTGTCGCCTAAATCTAATACTAATTCCTTCACGTCAAGTGGAATTTGTTTGTTGTTGTCACCTAAAAGACTTGGGTTTAATAATACAACAGCAACACCTAAAGCTAAAATGTTTAAAGCAACACCACTAATTGTGTGGTCAGACTTAAGTTTAATCGTAGCAAAACCGTGTAAGCACGAGAATAGAATACCAAATGCAATGGCAAAACCAAATAATACAAATTGTAATCATCCACTTGTTAGATTACCTGGTGAAATTTTGTGCAATATACCACCGCCAATAGCATAACCTAAAGCACCCATTGACATGATACCTTCGATACCTATATTGATAATTCCAGCTCTTTCAGAAAAAATACCAGCGAAAGCACCAAGGCCAAGAATAATTGAATAAAGCACAACTAAGACTGTAAAGTCACTAAACATTTGCATATTATTGACCTCCTCTTTCTATTTTAACCATATGTTCATATAGGGATCTAAATTGATCAAATTTAGCAGGGTTAAGTTCTTTAGAATATTCTTCTTTTAATCATTTTCTTTCATTTTTAACTTTTTCATAAATGATGTTATGTTGTTCTAATATATTTTTAAGTTTATCTTTTTCTGTAGTTACTGAAACTAATTCTTTTTGAACTAATTTAGCATGTCTTTTATTCAACATTAATGCTACAGAATCATATGAACAGAATGTTTTATATTCTTCGTCTAATGAAGCAATTGAATTTTCATATACTTGTTGAGAAATTTCACCTGCATTGTATCTCTCAAGATAGTCAACTTTTAATTTTTCAATTTTTGCTTCAACACTATCCAAGAATGTTGTAGAAACATTTATATTTAATGATCCAATAACAACTTTTGATAAGAAATCGTATCTATCAACAGCCAATTTAACACGTTTGTTGTAGTTAACTTTAGCTTGTGCTAATTTAGCTTTTGAAAGTAATTTGATATCTTCAATTTGTGAATAACCTAATTCATCTAATTTTTCTTTAGCACTAATTTTAGCTTTAGATAATTCACTAAACATAGCTTCAATTTCTCTTGATGATAATAACTTGAATGAATGAACATAATCATTAATTAAGTTCTTCATTTGTTTTGCAATAGAAGATTTTTCAGCTAATAATGTATCAATTTGTTGTTTGTTTTGTTCAATTACTTTTGACGCTTCAACAATTTTAAGGTCAAATTCACTTGAAAATTCTTTAATTGAGGCTTCTCTTTGAGCTTTAAGTTCTTCAAATAAAGCAAGTTTTTGAGCTTTAAGTTTTTGAACCATTTCAATATTTTGATATTCAGCTTTAATGTGATTATCAATTGCACTTAAAGTAGATAAAAATTCTTTATTAGTTGTTTCATATTGATATTCAATTTTTGAAGTTTCAATATGGAAAGCTTTTTCTCTATTTAATTTTTGAATTTCGTAGTATCCAAGTTTATCTAATTCAATTTCAATTTGAACAAGACGATTTTTGACATTATTATATGCTTCGCTTGCAACTTTAAATTTAGCTTCATCAAAAGCAAATTTAGGATTGTTTCTGAATTTAGATTGAGTTTGTAAAATTTGAACTACTAATTTTTCATGTTCTTTAATTTCTTTAAGAATTGCTTTATATTCTGCAGAGTTATATTGTTTTAATGCTTTTGCTCTAGCAACAGCAACTCTATATTCTCTTTTAATTTCTTGTATTCTTGGAAGATAGTTATTATTGCAATATTCCTTGAATGATTTTTGAGTATATTTAGCAATTAAAGTTTTGATGAATTCAACTGGTTTAAAGTTAGATAAAGCACCAGATAATGCAGCTACATATAAGATAATACCAACAACAATTTTGTCACCACCTTCAACGATTGTTGATGATGTATATTCTTGAACACCAGCAATGTTATTAGCACCATTTTGTAAGCTTGCATAGAAAATAGATGAAACTAAAATACCAATTGAAGAGTTCATGCCAAGTAAGGCAATAGCTATAGTATCAAAACCAATTAAAATTGGCTGAGTAAACTTAGCTCCTTCCATACCTTGGTTATAAATAAAGAAGTACGTAAATCCAGCAAAACCAGCTAAGGCACCACTGAATCCCATTACTAAAATAGTTGTTAATTTTTGGTTAACACCAGCGTATGTACTTGCATCTTTGTTAAGACCATTCATCTTGATTTTGTAACCAAGCGATGTAAATTGCATAACTACAAATGTACCTGCAGCTAGGATAACTAAGAATACTAATCCAAAGATTCAGAAGTTATCTTTGTTAAATAGAACACCTGTAATAGTAAATACGTTTGATCTACCTGAGTCATTAACTGCTATTCCAATTGATTCTAAATTGAATTTATTGAAGAAAAATTGAGCAATAAATACTGTAACTCAGTTTAAAAGAATTGTAGTAACAACTTCATGAATTTTAAAATATGCCTTAAGTGCCCCTGCAATAGCAGAGTATATAAAACCTATAAGCATAGATAATAGTAATAAACCTAAGCCTAAGCCATCACCACCACCTGTAACACCACCACCAATTGCTTTACTGAAAATAAGAATTGATGCGATACCAGCCATTGCCATTTGTCCAGATACCCCAATGTTAAATAATCCTGATTTAAAGGCAAATCCGACACCAATAGATGCTACACCGTAAACAATAAAGATATATACAAGTGCAGTTTGGTTAACACTAAAACCTTGGTCAAATAAGGTTGCAAAGTAAGCAAAAGGATTTTCTTGATAGAATACACCAATAAATAATGATGAAATTAAGATACCAAAGAAGACAGCTCATAACGAGTTAAAAATACTTCTTTGAGACTTCTTAGTTGAATCCATCATAAAGAACTTACGAACTTTTTCACTAAAAGTAGGTGCTTGTAATTTATTCTGCATCTTCATCTCCTTTCTCTATCTCTGTGCTTTCATCTACTCTTAACTCGCCAGATTTTTCACTGTTTGTTTTCGATTCAGCCATTAATAAACCAATTTCACTTCTTGTGTAATTCTTAGCTGGTTTAACACTAAGAACTCTACCATCATTAATAACAGCAATTGTGTCAGCTAATGCTAAAACTTCATCTAATTCATATGAAATAAGAATGATTGCTTTACCATTAATTTTTTCTTGAATAATTTTGCTGTGAATTAAGTTGATAGCACCAACGTCAAGCCCACGAGTTGGTTGTACAATTACCAATAAATTGTGATCATTAAACATTTCTCTACCAACAATAGCTTTTTGTTGGTTACCACCTGAAAGTGATCTTGCTAATGAGTCACCATCATTTGTTCCACGAACATCATAATCATGTTCAATATTCCTAAACAGAGCTTCTTTAGCTTTAGAGTTAATTCAACCGAATGGAGCATATTTTTTATCATTTAATAATCTAAGAATTGAGTTGTCTCTAATTGTAAAGTCAAGCACTAAACCGTGTTTATGTCTGTCACCAGGAACAACATTAATCTTAGCTTTTCTATTTTTCTTATCAACGCTTCATTTTGTAATATCAACAAGTTCGCCTTTATCTGGATCGTAAGATAAAATTGAACCATGATTTGGCTTTAACATACCATCTAAAGCATATTCAAGAGTTTCTTGACCGTTACCTTCAACCCCAGCAAAGGCTAAAATTTCACCTTTTCTAACTTTGAATGAAACATCCTTAAGTGAAACTCCATATGTATTTTTAACGCTAACATTGTTAAATTCTAGTTGAACTTCTTGACTATCATGATCAAAAGGAGCAGTATTTTTAGGCATAACAACCTTTTTACCAACCATAGCTTCAGCTAATTCTTCGATTGAGGTAGTCTTAACATCGTATGTACCAATAACTTTACCTTTTCTAAGAACTGTAGCTTCATCACAAACTTGTTTAATTTCGTTTAGCTTGTGTGAAATGAAGATGATTGTTTTGCCATTTCTTTTGAATTCAAGCATTGTTTGAAGTAAACCTTGAATTTCTTGATCAGTTAAGACAGCAGTAGGTTCGTCAAAAATCAAGATTTCTGCATCACGATAAAGCATTTTCATAATTTCAACTTTTTGTTGTGTTGCAACAGTTGCTTTACCAGTTTTTTGTTTTAAATTAAAATGCAAGTTGTATAAATCTTGAATTGATTTAACTTTAAGAGCTGCTGTTTTTAAATCGATAAGGTTAGTGAAACCGTAATTAAATTCAGCACCCATAACAACATTTTCTAGGTTTGAATACACATCAACGAGCTTAAAGTGTTGGTGAACCATACCTATACCAATGCTGTTTGCGTGGTTAGGGTCCTTAATAATCATAGTTTTACCATTGATTTTAAAAGAACCTTCTGTTGGTTCATATAATCCAAAAAGAATAGATGTTAATGTACTTTTTCCGGCACCATTTTCACCAATTAAAGCGTGAATATGGCCTTTTTGAACTTTAAAAGTTACATCATCATTTGCTCTTATTCCCGGGAATTCTTTGGTTATATGATCAAACTCAACAGCATATTTATGTTCCATTTACCCTCCTTATTTTTAATATATTAATCGAAAGATTTAACATCCGATATCTTAGGAAATCTTCACAAATATTTATCAGTATTAAATCTATATTTATTTTACTAAAAATAATATTTAAATATTATTTAAAAAATTAGAATTCGTAGACTTAAAAAGATAATTTTTAGCACATTTTTACATATTTTTTTAAATTAATCATTTTATAGTCATTTTTGTAAAAATTAATAAATAAAAAACCTCACTAAAAGCGAGGGAAAACTAAGGTTTTTATTTTTGAGCGTTAATAGCAGCAGCTAAACCATCTGTAACTTGTTGGAAGATTGCTGGGTAAGCAATTCCTGTTGATGGTTTAAATCTTTCTTGTAAGCCTGCTAATGTTGAATTAATTGTAGATGCATTTGCTTGGTAGTATGCTACAGCTGCGTTTAATGATTTTTCAGCTAATTTATCATTTTCTGCGTTTAATAAGTGTGCTGGAGCAACGTTTACATATCTTTGTGTTGCATCTTGTACATTATAACCAAACATTTTAGCTGTGTGATCTGTAGCTCATGTAGCCAATTTAGGAATTTTAGAAACATCACCATATGTATATAAGTTACCCAAAATGTTGTATATAGCTTGACCAACAAGTTTCATAACTGATGTATAAATTCTTACATTTGTAAGTGAAACGGCTTGGTCAGCATCAACACCAATTAAGAATCTGTCGCTGTCTAATAATTTAGAAGCTTGAACTGATAATGAACCAGCAACTGGGTATCAAGCTTGAGCAGCTTTAATTTCGTTAATTGCTTGTGAACTCTTTTGAGATCCTGATTCAAAACCTGAGTCTAAGTTAATTCTTGTGTTAATTGAGTGAGTTGTTTTGCCTGCGTTAGCTTTATTAGCTTCTTCAATACCTGCGAATGTACCGATAATAAAGTCTGAAACTGCTGGTCATGGAATACCACCAAAGGCACCAATTGTTCTTTTAGCTGCATCTGTTGGATATTTTTCAGCGAAGTAATTTGCTAAACCGTATCCAGCCATATAGCCAGCTACAGCTGTGTCGAACATAACTGAAATTGAATGTTTCTTAAGTTTTTCTGCTGTAGTAGCATCATCTGAAGATGGAGCGAAGTCAACACAAATGAAAATCATTCCTTTTTCTTCAATTAATTTTAATAATTTTTCATTTTTGAATGCTGTTTCAAGAGGTTTACCGTGTGTAAATCCACATAAAACGATGTATTTGTATTGTCCTGAACCAATTACTTGTTCATATGTTGGTAATAATTTACCAGCTTCTGGTTGACGGTAACTGTTAAATAATTTTTTGTTACCTTTAGATTTAGCAATATCTAAACCTAATTCATATGAAAGTTTGTGAACAGCTTCTCATCCTGATTGGTTGAATGATTTATCTTCAACTGTACCTTCATCAGTAATGAAAACTGTTTTGTTATTTTTTTGGTTGTCAGCTAATTTAAATGATGGGTTTGAAGCGATGTGACCTAATGTTGAAATAGATTTTCTACCTTCAACAACTTGGCCATTAGCATCCTTCATTTGCCCTTCTTTGAAAAATTCATCTGTTTCGCCACAGCTAACTGTCATTGCTACTGGAGCAAGTGTTGCGACAGGTGCTAAGCCTAATAGAATTTTTTTATTCATAAATTCTCCTAAATTTTATTTGTGTATACACTGTTAAACTCTTAAAGAATTTAACATTTTAATTATATTTCTTTTTTTTGTTTTTCAAAGTTTTGCCTATAAATATGACAAAAATAAAAAGGCCAAATATTTTAAATATTCAACCTTAAAAAATGATTTTTTATATAAAACTATTTTTGAGAATTAATTGCTTTAGCTAATCCATCTGTAATTGTTTGATAAATTTGAGGTTCAGAAACATCACCATTCTTAGCAAATCTTTGTTTCAATCCTTTGATTTCAGTTTGAATTGCAACGTGATTTTCGTGGTAGTAATTTTTAGCTTGGTCTAATCATTTTTGAGCAATTTTAGTGTTATTTTCGTCAATTAATGATGCTTCTGCAATATCTACATATCTTTGTCCTGGATGTTCTACACTATATCCGAAGAATTCTGCTGTTTTAGTATCTTTTCATTTAGCTAATTCGGGAATTCTTGAAACATCTCCATATGTATATAAGTTACCTAAAATGTTGTAGATAGCTTGACCAATTTGTTTCATAACTGATGTAAATATTCTAGTATTAGTTAAAGCTTTAGCTTGGTCAGCATCAACACCAATCAAGAATTGGTCTTTAGTTAACTTTTTAGCGGCTTGTGTTGTTATAGAACCAGCTACAGGATATCAAGCTTGTGCATCTTTAATGTCATCAATAGCAGCAAAAGCATTAGGTGAACCGGCTTCAAAACCTGAATCTAAGTTAACTAAATCTTTAATTGATCTAGTTGTTTTATCTAAGTGTGTTTTATTGGCATCTTCAACACCTTTGAAGGCACCAATGATAAAATCGCTAACTGATGGTCATTTATATCCACCAAATGCTCCAAGAGTTCTTTTAGCAGCTTCTGTAGGATATTTTTCACTTAAATAGTTACTTAAAGCATAACCAGCCATATATCCTGCTGCAGCAATATCATATTCAACTGCAATTGTGTAGTCTTTTAATTCTTTAGCAACAGCAGGGTCGCTTGATTCAGGTGTGAAGTCTACACAGATAAATAACATATTTTGGTCTTTAATTTTTCTAAGTAGTTTTGCATCTTTAAACACTGTTTCAAGTGGTGCAGATAGTGTATATCCACAAACTACAACATATTTATAAATACCTTTTTCAATAACTTCAGTATATGCTTCAACAAATCTATCTGACGCAGGTTGACGATAACTGTTAAATAGGTTTTTATTGCCTTTTGATTGTGCAATATCTAAACCTAATTCATATGAAAGTTTGTGAACAGCTTCTCACCCTGATTGGTTGAATGATTTATCTTCAATTGAACCTTCGCCAGAAATATAAACCGTTCTAAAGTTCTTTTGATTTTCGCCAACTTTAAATGCTGGATCAGATGTAATTGATGCTAAAGTAGATATAGTTTTTCTTCCTTCAACTGGTGTACCGTTTGCATCTTTCATTTGTTCTTCTTTGAAGAATTGATCTTTGTTGCAACCAGCAGATACAGCAACAGGTGCAATAGCAAATGTTGATGCTAAACCTATCAATAATTTTTTGTTCATTTTAACTCCTTGATATAAAAGTTCTTGTTTTATATATCTTAATTTTACTTAATAAAAAGTTTTGTTAATTTTATAGTCATTAATGATCGCAAAATAATGAAAAAATTGCATAAAAAAATAAAAACACATAGTTTTTATTTTAATTTTCGCTCTTGATTTGTTCAAGAATTTCGTTTATTCTCATTCCTTGTTTTTCGACTTCGTCTATGTAAAAATGTAATTCAGGAACTTTTCTTCAGGTTAATGATTTTGATAAAACTTTTCTAATGTATCCTGATGCGTTTTGTACAGCTTGTAAACCTTCTTGTTCTTTATCTTCAAAAGCTAAATAAACTTTAACATGTGATAAGTCTGCTGATAAAACAACGTCAACGATAGTAGGATTGTAAATATTAGAATTAGTTAAATCTTGAGTAATAATTGAGGCAATTAATTGTCTAATTTGAGACTCTCTTTTTAAAACATTTATGCTTTTCATAATTATATTTTACTATAAAACTGTTTTATAAGGTTGGTCATAAAAATAAGAAAAAGACCTTCTTTCAAAGATCTTTAACAAATGGTGCCAACAACAGGAATCGAACCTGCGACCCCATCCTTACCATGGATGTGCTCTACCGACTGAGCTATGATGGCATTAAGCTTATTATATTAAATTTTAGCCACAACTATAATAATATAACAAGCTTTAAATTATTTTGTTTTAGGTGTTCTAACTTCATTCATTTCTTTAGTTATATAAACGTGCCCCAACATCTTTTTGATGTCATAGATTGTAATTAAGGCTCCTTCGTCAACTTTATTGACAATATTAATAATTATTGGAGCATCAACATAGAAACAATTTACTATAACACTTTGTTGTTCTTGGCCACTATATCCACCTTTAACGGTGCCTACGCTAGCCGCAAAACGTTTGTCCTTAAGTGAATAAATCTCACTAAGAATTTCTTTATATTTATTTGAGTAGATCTCAATTTTAACCATTTTGTATTTAGGAAAAATAACATCAACTACAAGCCCATTAATTAAAATCATAATTAATGAACTACAGAAATTAGGATTAAAGAATAGTTCTGCAGTTCAAGGCTTCATATCTACTTGTGAAGCATATAAGCTAGCAGGTATATAAGTACCTAGAAAATTTCCAAAAAGCAAACTAAACACGTGGAATATGGCAAACATACCACTTAAATTTTGGAATTTTTTTCTAGCATACCAAACCACTAAAATGTCAAAACCAGCTGTTGAAGAATCAAGAATTAATAATAAAGCAGCTGCGATACCTTGAATTAATGCTCATATTAAACCATACATAACAATTGCTAAATGTTTCCCAGCGTCATCTGGTTTTGATCAAGTTGCAATTTGAACTACATTATGGGACTTTTCAACAAAATCTTTAGATAACGCACTCCCCATAATTTGGATATTTGTAACACCAGGAATAAATGAAAAACCAATACCAAAAACAGTGATAAATAACAAGAATAAGGTTGTTAAAATAGAAAATTTTTTATTAATCTTATAACTGGCTAATATTAACAGAGGTATGTTTAGCAACATATTAACTAATCAGAATAATATAATGAACAATTTTTCAGCTAAGGCTGAATTATAGGTATATTTGTCAACTAATCCAGCACTAAAACGAGCAATCCCATGACAAACAGCATCTACACCATAGCCATAAATACCTGTATTTTGAACAAATATAATGCCAAGAAAAGCAAATACAATAGCAATTAAAATTGTAAAAACACTTTGATGCCAAAATTTATTTACTCTATGAATTGAAGCAAAATGCAAAAGTTTTTCGTTAATTTTAACTCTTTCAATTTCATATTTAGTTTTAGGGGTATTAGGCTGCTTTTTTCTCATAAATTAAATTATATTTAAAAATAATTATTTTAATTGTAAATTTCCAAAACTTCTGTTTTATAGATAAAAATAAAAATCTGTCATATATGATTTGACAGATTAAATTATTTAACGGCTTGCAAAATTCCTGCAGTAATTAGGGTCAAAATTGCAATTACAGCAATTAAAACTAATACAAAGTTATAGCGTTTTTTGTTTTCTTTTTGCATTCTTTCTTGTTTCGCTTCTTGCAATTGTTCATTTAAAATTTTAACTCTAATTTGTTTTTCTTCGCTATTAGGTTTTTTCTTTTCTTCTTCTAGCTTTCTTATAATGTCATTTTCACGATTATATTTATTATTTTTTCCTTTAAATAAGGATAATCCGAATCCCATTTCAAGTATTCACATTAAACCTGAATATGATAAAAGTGTAATTCCAATAATAAAAGTAAAATCTTTTGCAAGTCTTATGGAAGTAAAATTACTTTTCTTAACTTTAAGAAAATAATAAACTAAGCAAATAGTTATAACAATAATAAATGAAGCAATTAAATGAATAGATTTTTTTCAGGAAAATGAATTTCTGAAGTATTCCTTTGTCGATTCTTTCATATGTCTATTATAACATTTATTTAATTGTTAATTTTATTGATATTTTTGACTAAAAACATAATAAAATAGCCTTTTTAGGCTATTCATTATTTGTATTATATACTGAAGTGTACTCTACATCTTCACATTTATGATTTTTACCGTCATAAGGGAGTTGTGAATTATCATTGTCTGATTTTAAAAAACTATATAGCTTTGGATTTATTAAATTAAAAGGAGCAATTCATTTTTCAACTTGAGCTTTTGTGCCGAACAAGAAGTGTTCATGTTCAACTAAATAAGTTTTGGGAACATTTGGATATTGTTGTTCTTTTAAGTAGTCTAATTCAAAATTGATATTTTGGAATTTTTCATTTGCATTAGATATCTTAGGTATAGCTTTGAATAAGTTAATTGTATATGGATGCATTGGTCTATCATAAACGGCTTTAGTATCACCCGATTCAACAATTTTACCAAGGTGCATTATTTGTACTCTATCTGCTATGTACTCAATCATACTCAAATCGTGAGCAATAAAAACCATTCCGATATTTTTCTTTTGACATAAATCTTTAAGCAAGTTAACAACTTGAGCTTGAATTGAAATATCTAATGAAGCAATAGGTTCATCAGCAACAATTACTTTTGGTTCTGTAATTAAGGCTCTAGCGATAACTATTCTTTGACGTTGACCGCCTGAGAATTCGTGTGGATAACGATATGCAAATTGTTTTAATAAACCAACATCTTCAAGAGCTTTATAAATTATTGACTTAGTTAATAATCTTGAAATCATTAATTTTGAAACAAGATCAATTTTAGATTTTTTAATTCCTAACAATAAGTAAATTGTTTGAACGTCTTTAATCAAATATTTGACTTCAATTTCAAATGATTTAAGAGTAGTTAATTTGTTTTGAATTTTATTTCTGTAAATTGAAATGTTTTTTGCAAAGGCTTGTAATGCTTGAACTTCTTTTTTATTTTTCTTGTCGCAAGCGGCTTTAGCTTTTTTGTAATCACTTTGTAATTTATCAAAGAATTGTTTATTAATTAATGCAAATTGCTTGTCTGTATATGTTTGTTGTGATTTAAGATTTTTATATAAGAAGGATTGATCATTAATATCTTTATCAAGTTTGCGAATATCAGCTTTAATCGATTCAGCAAAATTATTATCTTCAAATTCTTTATGTTCTTTAGCTTTAAAATAAATTTCTTCAGCTTTTTTAACATCTTCAAGAGTAGCCGAAGGTGTTTCTTTGATTTTTAAGATTGTTTTACAGTCTTTTAATTCTTTTTTGATACGTAAAACTTCTTCTTCGTATTCTCTTAATGTATTAGCATTAATAATTAAATATTTTGAGTAGTCAAAATTATAATTTTGCTCTATACTAAAGGATGCTACTTGTCTAAAATCACTTTTAATAAGCGGTATACGTTCAAGATGCTCTTGGAAAAATAACTCACTGTATCTTTCTAAGTTAGCAATTAAGTTTTTAAGTTCTTCAACAGAAAGATATCTTAACTCTTTTCTTCAAAGTTTTAAATATTCACGTTTCTTTTTGAATATTAAGGCTTTTTTATAGTTGAAAAAGTAAAATTCGGGATCATAGGTGAACATTTTAGAATAATTTGCAATTTTGTAATCATTCTTAGCTTCACCGATGAAGTTTGTATATGCACTTTTTGTTGCAGTTATATCATCATTAAACTTATTTTGAAGTTCTTTAAGTTGTTTTTCTAACTCTTTAATTCTTAATAAAGCATTATATTTATTAATTGAAATTTTAGATAACGCTTTAGTTTTTTCATAATTTTTAGTTGCGTCAATTAATTGCTTTTCATCATCTGTAAGATTACTATCACGGAACATAGCTTGTTTTTGATAATAGAAACTAGTTAATTCTTCCGTATTTGAATACATGTCGTTGATAATCTTACTTTCCATGTTTTGTTTTTCTTCTAAGTAAGCAAAATATGAAACAAAGTTATCTTCAATTGAATTATTAACTCAGTCAAATGAAAAGTCAGTAAAATTATCTGTTCATTTAGGGAAGAAATCTTTCGCTAAATCATTGATTGATCTAAGGTTTTGTATTTTTAACTTTTTAGCTTTTCTTATAAAAGTATATTTGAAGTTAGATTTAACATCTTTTCAGTCTGAAAAAAGATCATTAATTTTATTTTTAATAATGTTATTAACAACTAAAGGTTCTTTTAAGATGTTGAAAATTGATTTTTGGCCATTTAATGAAGCGTGTGGGTCTTGGAAGATCATTTGAATATTTTTACGCATGAATTTATTTCTTCTGCTTTTGATCTTCTTACCGCTTATAATTTTACCTTCTAAGGTAACAAATCCATTAAAGTCATCATAAATTCTTAAAAGTGATTTACCAACTGTAGTTTTACCACTACCTGACTCACCAATTAAACCAACAATTTCACCTTCTTTAACATTAAATGACACACCATCAACAGCTTTATTTACTCTACCATTATTGAAAAAATATTTTTTAAGACCTTGAATATCTAAAATAACACGATCACTATTCTTCATCTTTAAATACCTTTCTAAAGTGGTTAAGTCTAATTTCTAGTTGTTTTGGTTTTTCAACTTTCGGAGCATCAGGATGTAATAATCATGTAGCAGCTGCATGATGATCATTAATCGGAATCAAAGGTGGTTCTTTTTCAAAGTCAATCTCCATCGCAAAATCATTACGAGGTGCAAACGGATCACCTAAAGATAAGTTAGCCATATCAGGAGGCGTACCTTGGATTGAATATAAACGTTCGTCATCATTTTCAGGTATAGCTGAAATTAATGCTCAAGTATAAGGATGTGCGGGATTGGTGAAAATGTCTTTTCTAGTGCCTCTTTCAACAATTTTACCTGCATACATAACATAGATATAATCACAGAATTTAGCAACAACACTAATGTTATGAGAGATTAAAATAATTGAAATATTGAAATCTTGTCTAATTTGTTCAAATAAAGCTAAAACACTTGCTTGAACAGTTGGATCAAGTGCAGTAGTTGGTTCATCTGCAATAATTAATTTTGGTTTTAAAGCAACAACCATCGTAATAACCACACGTTGTTTCATACCACCACTTAACGTATGTGGATATCTACCAAAAATTTCTTCAGGTTCATGAATGCCGAATTGACCAAGTAAGCCAATTAAGTAAGCACGTTTTTCACGTTTGCTTTTTCCTTTTCAGTCTTTATTTAAGTTTAATGCGTCAAGAAGTTGGTTCCCGATAGTTCTAGTTGGATTTAAGCTCGTAAGAGGGTCCTGAGGAATATAGCCTATGTAATGTCCTCTAATTGCTTCTCATGTTTTTGGTTTTTTAATTTTTGAAAGATCTAAGTTGTCAACAATTAATTCATCAAAGGCCGTTAAAGCAGCTTCATTTACATTTATTAATGCTTTTGATGTAACTGATTTACCGCTGCCAGATTCGCCTACTAAACCTACAATTTGACCATTTGTAATATCTAAGTCAATTCCTCTTACAATTCTAATTAATGAGTTCTTACCATTGCGGAAATCAACAGTTAAATTACGAACTTTAAGCAATTGATTTTCACTAAGTGTATCTGTTTTTAAAAAGTCAATTTTTATACTCATAAGTACTCTTTCTATTTTTTAAGTTTAATTACTTTAGGATCTAAAGCATCGTGTAAACCTAATGCAACGAATTGTAAGGAAATTGATATAAATAATAGGATACTTGCAGGTAAGATCATAACTCAAGGGTTAATTGATGCTAATGAAATATTATCTAGCATAAACTTACCTAGGTTATATGAATTTGGATCATTGAAGAATCCAAGGAAAGCAAGTGAAGCAATACTAATAATTACTGATGGAATTCTACGCACATAACTTTGAGAAATTTTTCCAACTACAGCAGGTAAAGCGTGGTCAAAAATTCTTCTCATTGGTGATGCACCAATACTTTTTGCAGCAGTTATATATTCTTCATCTTTAACAGTAATAATAAATAAACGAGTTGACGAAATTGGGTATGTTCAACCTACAAACAGCAATCCAGCAATTAAAACTGGTGCACTTGTTCCTCAAATAGAAACAAACATTAAAAGTCAAATAATTGAAGGAGGTGCTTGGAAAATTTCAATTAATCTACTGAATACTGTGTCAATTCATTTTCCGGCATAGAAACCTAAAATAGCACCAACGAATACTCCAATGATTGTTTCAACAGTAGCAACAATTAATGCGATTCATAACGATTCTAAGGTTCCTGCTCAAACGGTAGTTCAGATGTCATAACCTTCTTCGGTAGTTCCAAATACAGTAGTAATTGAAACTTGATCAAGAGCATCTTTAGCTTGTAAGTAGAATCCATCTAATTCACCTTTAGTTAAGTTAAATGGATGAGAAGTTTCTTTTCTTAATTTAGCCATAAAAGCGTTAATTTCAGATGCTTGTCAATATTTATAAATATCAACTTTGTAAATTGGGTTTTGAGAATCACTTGCAGGGTCAATAATGTAAGTTTTGCCTTCTATTAAATATGGTTTAAGATATTCATAGAAGATGTAATCTTTGCTTGTAAAACGATTTATATTTACAATTACTTCATTATTTCTTCCTGTGAATTCTTTCATCGGTGCAAATGAAGGAGGCATTGATTTAATACTGTTTAAAGATGTACCTGTAATTTGGTATCCTTTTGCTTTTCATTCAGCATCAAGTCTATGGCCCGGTAAATATGGTGAGGTGTATTTAACTACAATGGCTGTAATAATAATTCCTAAAAATACAATAGTAGAAATTAAAACAACAGGGTTTGAGAAAAATCTTTTAAGAATTTCAATAGCTAAAATTTTAGGTTTTCCGGCTATGGAGTTAGAACTTTTAGAATTTTCTGAAAAAACTAGTTTAGCTGCGAATTCTTTATTTATTTTGTATTTTTTATTAAACTCTTCAGCAGATAACTGAGGGTTAATCTGGTAATTCATTTTTTCTACCTCCTATTCTTGTGCTTGTTGTGCAAAAACAACATTTTTATTTTGTTTAAAGATTTCTCTTAATTTCATTCTTCTAGCGTGTGAAGCTTTAATATATCTAACTAAATCAAAACCACTGCCTGATTCATAAACAATTCTAGGATCAAGAATGGTAAATGAAATATCTACAATAATTTCAGTAAATAATGATAAAGCTGTAAAGAAGAAGATATTAAACATAACAACATTAATTTCGCCTTTAGGGAATGCTGAAGCTATAATGCTTGAAGTACCTGGAATTGATCAAAATTTTTCTATTACAATACTTCCAGAAAGCAATCCAATATAAGAAGGTAATACTAATGCAATTAAAGGAATTGAAATGTTTCTTAAAACATATTTAAAGAAAATTTGTGTGCCGCTTAAACCTTTAGTTTTAGCAATCAAAATGTAATTACTTGTTAAAACGGTAACAGTTTGGTTTCTTGAATATAAAGTATAAACAGCAAGAGAACCTAATGTAACAACGATAATAGCAGGAATTAAACTATAGAATGAATCTACAATTGTTGCTTTTCCGTTGCTAATAGTTGCTCCTGGAGCAACGAAGCTGTTTGGAAAGCCTGCTTTTGTAAATAAATTTATTAAGAAAGGAGCAATAATAAACGAAGGAATAGCCACAAAGATAAATACAAAAATATTTATAATGCTATCTCAAATAGTCCCCCGTTTATAACCTGCAAAAACACCTAAAGAGATTCCTAAAATTGAACTAAAAACGAATGAAGGTAACGAAACCATAATACTTCATTTTAAAGGCTTAAAGAACAAGTCAGGAATGTTTTTGTAATCTGTTTTTAAGAAATATATTTCTCCGAAATCCCCTTTAAAGAATTTTCCAAAATAAGTAATAACTTTTTGGAAAATAGGAACGCTATCATATTCTTTTGATAGCTGTAAAATTCTTTCCCTGTCCTTAACATTTGTTATAGTAGGGAGCTGAATTTGAAAAGGGTTTTCAATAAAGCTAACGATTAATGTATATGAAAAAACTAAAATAATAAATAGAGTGAGAATAGCCAAAACTATTCTCTTTAATAAATATCTAGTCATTTACTAAAAACTCTATTTTACAGAATCATTAGCATAAGAAATATCACTAAATCATAAGGCATTAACACCAAAGTAAGGGAAGTTTACATATGGGTTAACAAATGATAGTGTAAAGTCTTTAGGTATTCTTCTTTCAGTGTCAATAAGTGGTCCAACATAGTTTGAAATTTCATTTGCTAATTTAATAACTTCGTCAGTTGATAATTTTGAAGCATAAGCTACGATAAATTTAGTTGTGGCAGTTGATAAACTTGCATGCACAGGTGTAAGAGTTGTAACAACTTGTCCATTATCTACTTTGTAACGTTCATAGTTCTTTCTAAATGCTGAAAGCGTTCTTAAGTCTATGTCTTTAAACATTGAAACAGGCACACCGCCAGTTAAATCAGTTGATGTTTGAGCAAATTTTGCATATTCTTTAGCCAATTTAACAAGCTCGGGGAAAGCAGGTTGTAATTTTTGTGCAATTTTTTCGCTATTTCCAACTACACCTAAAATTATATTAAGCTGTGCACTATTTAAGAATCCATCAATACCAGAACCCATACTGTTAACATCATAACCTCAACCAGCTAATTGAACAGATGAAAATTGTTGAACATTTTTTCATAATTCCTTACCTTCATTGTATTTTTGATATGAAGGAGCAAGTCTACCTTTTTCATCTAAACTTCTAACTAAGTTCGGAACAACATTTTCAAATAAATCTTTATATGTAACTGGGTTATAGTTAATGTATCTAAATGGTACTACTCATTCAATTTTTTGTGTTTCTGGAATGTTATTATCTGCATAAAATTTATCAAGTAAAGCTGTAATTTGTTTTTTGATTTGATCATAGCCATATGATCTAATTCTTAATGCATCATCTTGCAAGTCAGTAATAAGTTCTGCATTCATTGCGGGGGTAATTGATGAAACACCACCATTAAGTTGTAATCTGTTTAGGTTTGAATCTAAGGCGAATAAACCAGAAATTTCTTGGTATTTGTCAACTGTAGTTAAATCTTTAGAATCAGAAGCACCAATTAAAGCATCAGGAGCATATCCACTAACTCAGCTTTTGCTCATACCATCACTAACTGTTGAAGCTACTTGTTCTCAGTTAATTGCCGCATTTACTAATGTTCTAAATACTAAACCATTTCCAGCAAATATTTTGGTATAAAAGTCTTCACCTTTTTGAGATCCGTCAATGATTTCTTGTCTTGACATACCATAAACTAATTTAGAGTAGTTTTCATTGAAGTTAAATGAATCAACTCCTGAATCCTTAGGAATTTCAAATGTTTTTGGAAGAATTAAAGGCATCATTGTATATGCTGAGCTGTTTGTATTGTAGTATTTTGTGTAGTATTCACCAATAGTTTTTCTATTTTTACCAGCTTCCAATCTGTCTTTTTCATTCAAGTCATTTGGATTAATTCTTGAAACTAAACCACGTGAATATTCGTTGTATAGTACTGATTTATACTGGTTATCGTCAGTTTGGTTTTTGTATTTTAGTTGGTATTCTTTAGTTTTTGTATTTTGTGCATCAAAGTATTTTTCATTTTTAACTCATTTTTCAGTTTGTGAACCTGAATCATATCCGCCGAATAAATATCTTCCTGAAAGTAGTGTATCTTCATAGTTAATTCCATATCAGTAAATACCCGCTTTAACAATTGGGTTATCTTCTGGTAAAGCTTTAACGGTATCATATAATGATTGTAATTCAGCTGTTTTACCTTCTTGGAATGGTTTGATTGTGAAGTTTTTAGCTTTTTCAGCTATATATTTACTTGGTGCAGCTAAAAAGGTTTGATCATTTGCGATTTGAGCGAATAAGTCTTTAAAATAGGCTTGTTCATTTTCATTGCTTACGTTAAATGTAAGAGCATCTTGACCATCTACTTGAGTAATAAATTTATCTCTTTCATAGAAATCTTCTGATTTAATGTTGTATAAAGAGAAAAGATATTCGTTTGGATATTCTTGACCTTCAGTAAAGTATCTTGATCCAGTTTCTAGTAATGAGTTAGCGTCGCTATCTAATTTTGCAGCTTTAGCTAAAATTTGTTCATGAGTTAAACTTTGTGATCCCCAAGCTTTTCCAAGTGCTTCAGCACGTGTACCGCTTGATAAATACGCTGTTCTAAGTCATGAAATATAGTAGTCATCCGCAGTTACATCATAGTTAGTTTCTGTGCCGCTTTGAGTTAATCATTTAAGACCTGGACGTACAACAATTTGAAGTTTTTTAGCATTTGCTAAAACATCTTCAAAAGCTTTTGAGTTAATACTTCTTGCGTTATTTGAACCAACTTGGTAAAGAATTCTTGAATAGTATTCTACATTTTTACCATTAACTGAAACAGTGCCTTCAGCTTCAGGATAAACATCATATTCATCATTGTCAAAAGTATGAACTTGATTATCTTTTGTAGTTACAACAACTTTAGAACCATATTCTAATTTATATCTTCAAATTGATGGACGAACAATTTTTAAACCATTTGAATCAATTACATATGGACGAAGCATTGTTTCAGTTCTAATTAAAGGACTTGCAACATTTTCCCTTGAGCTTCCTGTATATCCACCATATCCAATAGATCTATCTAAAAAGTATGATGCAATTGGTTGACGTTCTGAAGAAATATACATTTTAAAGATACCACGTTGAGCTAAAGTATCTGATACGCTAGCATCAGTAGGTTTAATTGCATTATCTGTTCATTTATTGTCTGCGTCTAATAATTGCGAAACAATATCTTTATCTGCATCAGCTGCTTTATTTTGTGTATTTCCACATGCAACAGCAGTAAGTGCCAGTGGAACTGCTGATAAAGAAGCAGCAAATAAAGGGACACTTAATTTTCTTTTCATAATTTCCTTTCTAATAAATAATTACATTATTTATTTAGTTTTCTAAAATTATATTCTTTTAATTTAATATATTATCGTTGTTATGAAATTTTTAAAAAGTACAGAAACCTTAGTTCCTGTACCTATTATTTTTTTACTTTTATAGCTATATTGTAGTAATACATAAACACAGGAAATTAAGACGAAAATGGCATTAAGTAAAACTTAATGTTCTTATTCATAATAATTTGTGTACATGTAAATATGTTCTTCATAACACGTTAATTATAAAGCTTTATTCAAAAAACTAAAAAATATTTTTATTTTACAGTGTGAAAATTTATTTCACAGTCCTAAAACTTTTAACTTGCAAAATATAATAAAGAGAATTGTTCTGATCTTATATATAATATTAATTAACAAAGGGAAATATGAAATACAAGCCAATTTTAAATAACAAAACGATAGAAATTGTTCAAAATAATCAAGAATTAGGTATCTCTAGTTCAAATAAAAAAATACATCAAGATCCTAAACAACAATTTTCTCCAAGGATTTATAACGTAATTAGATCAGAGAAAATCCTTAAGATTTCCTTGATGTCAATAGCATTTTCAATAATGATTTCTTCAATTGTATTTTTCATATTAGCCTATTTTAAAGTTTGATTCTTTAATACAGGCGATCAAAAACCACTTTATGGATACTTAATATTATTTGGAACTATTGCATTTTTTGCTATGGTAACAGGCACAAAAAATGCAATAGAAAATGTACAATGAACGCATACAGTTCAGAAATATCGCGACGCAATGTCTACTGGAGACTATACATCAAGTACAACCTTCCATATTGTTTATAAAAGAATAGTACTTAAAGATATCAATTTATTATGAGGATTAATTTTCATATTAACATACTTAGGATTATTAACCTTAATTATCTTTGGGCTATATAAAACAGGTGCATGAGAAGCAGGAAAACCTAATGGTGTCTTCCATATTAATCTTGAATGAAGAGTATGATTAGATCAAGCATTCGGTAATACACAACTTTTTTGCATTATAAGTGTTATTATTATGGCTTCATTAGTTGGTGCTTATATAATAATTAAATTATTTGATAAAAAACGTTTAGCAGATATTAGTGATTTTCTTGGTGAAAAATCCGTAGAAATTCACGAAGCAATTGAAAAAGCTAAAAAAGATCGCAATAAAATGTGATTTAGAATTTACATTGTTGTTGTTATCTTAACAATACTTCTTCCACTTGCATTAATGATTGTAGCAATTTGAAGAGGAGTTTTAAGAAGAAAGAAAGCAGCTTCCGCAGTATAATGCTGCTTTTTGTATAAAGGAGATTTATGAATTTATTAGTGTTAGTCCACTCAGAATTTAATGATATGGAATTGGTTGATGTTTTAAGTGTGTTAAACAGAACTAAAGATGTAAATATTACTTTTTATAATCCTGAAGTTAAAGAAGCTACCGGACAACACGGCATTGTATCTTTAAAAATGGTTAATAAGTTTAAACTTAATGATTTTGATGCAATTTTCATCCCAGGCGGTAAAGGAGCTAACTTTTTAAGAAAAGATGAAGAAGCTTTAAATGTAATTAGAGAATTTAAAACAAACAATAAATACATTTTTGCTATATGTGATGCACCAAATGTACTATATGAAAATGACATTATAACTGACGAAAACACCTATGTATCATATCCAATTGAAAATTTATTAGCAGGCAAAAACAGAAGAGTTGCCTATGCTTGTGCAGACAAAAAAATTATCACAGGTAAATGCCCAGCTGCTGCTTTAACGTTAGGGTTGCTAATTATAAAAGTGGTTTTTGGAAACAAATTATATGAACAAATAAAAAACGATGTATACGGAAATCACGAAAAATAAAAGCTGGGAAACCAGCTCCCAGATTGTAATTTCAAAAGCTACAATCAAAATAAAGATATATCTTATTTACAAGGTATATCTTTTTTATATATTTTAAAAAACTTAAATAATAAAAAATCAAGATAGACATCTCAATTTTTATAATTAATCTATTAGCTTTTTAAAAAATTTGTTTCTATTAGCGTTGCTTGCGTGTCCTCGTTTTTGTCATCCGTATAAATTTTCATTTTCTGGTATTTCATTTCACGGGTTTTCTTGACTAAGTTTTGTGTAAACATCAATAGCAGATAAATAACCTA
>NZ_JHXS01000003.1 GCF_000687775.1 Mycoplasmopsis felifaucium ATCC 43428 | reverse complement strand
AACCCCGCTAAACATCATCGCCTTGGTGGGCCGTTACCTCACCAACTAGCTAATGTTGCGCACCCCGATCTCTCAGCGAAGCAAACGCTTCTTTTATATTATGATCATGCGATCTTAATAAGTATTTGGTATTATCGAACGTTTCCGTTCGCTATCCCAATCTGAGAGGTACGTTGAGTACGTGTTACTCACCCATTCGCCGCTATGCTATTGCTAGCATCGCTCGACATGCATGTATTAGGCACACAGCCAGCGTTCATCCTGAGCCAGGATCAAACTCTCGAAAAAATTGACTGTCATGTTTATATATCTAGTTTTCAAAGAACAATTTTCTGCTAAAAATATAGCTTAACAATTATATAACTATTTTAAAATAATAACAAATAAATTTATACTTTTTTTAATAGTTTAATCGTTAGGTTATCTTGCTTTTGGGATAACGTTAATTATTATAATATATAAACGAAGCTACAAAAATAAAAATTTGATTTTTCATCAAGTTTTTTTAAATGGTTATTTCTACAACTTAAACAATAATAATATAAATAAAAAAGCTCACTTTAGGAGCTTAATCTAGTTTAACTTCTGTGATTTGATTTTCTAGTATATCTTTCTCAAATGAATTTATCTTATTTAATTCATTTTCAAGTTTTTCGGCTGTTTCTAAATTAGGTTTAGTAACTGGTTGCTTAGGAGCAAATAATTCACACGTTTCGTTGGCTTGAATGATTGAAATATCATACGTACCTATTTTTTTAGCTATCTCAATAGTTTCTAATTTGTCATTAGTTAAAAGTGGTCTTAACACCAATAAATCGGTTGCATCATTAATAGTATATAAGCTTTCAAGTGTTTGACTGGCTACTTGACCAAGGTTTTCACCATTTGATAATGCAATAATATTTTTTCTTTTAGCAAACTCGCTGGCAATTCTATAAAAACTGCGACGCATTAAATTGATTCTGTAGGATTCGTTTGATGAAAAGGAAATGTAGTTCATTAATTTAGAATAATCAGCAATATACATTCTAGTGCCACATTGATATTTATTTAATATAGTAACGATTTGTTTCATTTTTTCAATTGTTCTTTCATCAGTTTGTGGCGGTGAAACAAAAGATAAAAATGATACATTTAATCCACGCTTCATTAATTGATAGGCGGCAACTGGACTATCTATACCTCCTGACATTAAATGTAAAACTTTTCCACTAATGCCTACAGGCAATCCGCCTAAAGCCGGAATTATATTATTAAATATATATGTTTCTTTTTGTCTAACTTCTACATGTACGATTAATTCAGGATTATGAACATCTACTTTAAGATTTGGATTATTAACCAATAAATAACCGCCTGTTGTTTGATTAATTTCTGCACTTGTCAAAGAAAAGTTTTTATTATTTCTACGAGCTGACACTTTAAATGTTTTTGTATCAGAATTAATTAACTTTTGTGCCGTTAAATTAATTTCATTTATATCATTTCTACAGATTAGAATGGGACTATAGCTTATGATTCCAAAAACATATTTTAAGTTTTCCATGTTTTCAGCTGAATAAGTCAAAAACATTCTGTCAAATTCTACTTTTGGTGCCTCACCTGTAATTTTTTTAACATTACGAGCTAATACATTAATAAAATTCTCGCGATTTTTACCTTTTAAAGTTAATTCACCATAACGGATTAAAATCTTATCGTACATATTTTTTATTACCTTTCATTATGAAGTTTGAGATCGTTCTGTATGCATCTTTATATTTATAAGATTTTGCAGCATTTTCGGCCATATCAAGAATTTCAATAAAGTCTAAATTGCCTTCTGTTAGATGTTTAGATGCTTTGCTTTTTAATTTTTCATACATTGTTTTATACACATATTGGCTTTGAATTAATTTATATAAATAAATAAGTTGTTTATTTCATTCTTTTCAAGTTTCGTTTGTAAAATCAATTGTTTTTTCAGTTTTATAAAGATTTGAAACAACAATTTTTAAATTAACAAAATCTGTAATAATTTTTTGATTTTCTGAAGAATCATCTAATAAAAATCTATTTTTCAAAATCGCAAAATATAAATATTCAGACATTCGATAATAGAAGTTGTCATAAATCATTTTTTGAACTAGATCATTAAACTCATTTATTATGCAGTTAGTTTCGTTCATAATATTGTTATACGATTCTATAAAGCTTTGTATTTCAAAGAAGCCAACAGATTTTTTACTTTGAATTTTTTTATTTAAGTCTTTAAAAATATCGTTAAAGTTAATTAACCAAAGTTTTAATTCCTTAATTTTATGACTATTAAAAGCAATCGTTTTATTAGTTAATATATTATTAGAAACTTGAATTAATCTTCTGTATTTATCGGCATAATCTTTTAAAAAATCAATTCAATTATTTTGAATAAATTTGTTGAGTTCATTTTTAACTTCATAGTCTCTTTTTATAAGCGAATACGAGTGATACATTTTCCTTAATGTTTCAAGGCTTTTTTGATATGGTATTTCTAAAAATTCATTTTGAACATTTTTTATTTGTTCTATTAATTTATTTAATTTTTCATCATTAGGTAAAAAAACGGAAAAAGTAGATAATTTTGCAGGAAATTGATTAAAAATCGCAAACTCAAGATTAGCCATATGATCCATTTTTTTAACAAAGGCATTAACTCTTTTTTCATTTTCAACAGCTTCTCTAGATACAGTTTCAATTTGTTCTTGAGTTTTCTTGTATTCAAAATTGGCTGTTTTACTGATTAATTCGCTTAAATCATTTAATAAATTATTATAAGAATGAGCAAATTTTGATTTATGGTTTTCTAAATATTCTTTTGTTTCATTTAAGATTTTAAGTGATGATGTTGATATCGAATCAATAATATTTCAATGTTTATTTAAATTGTCCGAAATTCCATTGAATTTATCTTTGTAATCTGAATATTTTTTGAAAACTGTTTTATAAATTTTAAACTGTTTAGAAGCTTGCTTAATTTGGCGTTTGTTAACAAATTGAGAAATAGTATCTTGATAAATTTTTAAAGTTGAATAATGCTCTTCAAGTAATTTATTTAAGCGTTCTAGCTCGTTTAAGTCTTTAATATAGTCTTTTTTGTGGACTGCAACCGATTTAAAACGAGCAATCGTAGCTAATCTATTAGTTGAGAATTTTTTAGCTTCATCAATACTTTTTGAAGTAAATTTTTTAAAATAAGCTAACCTATAATTTCGATAAAGATAATATGACAAAACAATAACAGCAATGACTGCTAATATAATTACAAATGATAAAATAGATACTCCAATTATTTGCTTATTGCTCATATTATTCATAATAAAAATTATATATAAAATAAAAAGAAAAATGTAGTTACCTACATTTTAAATTATTCGGCACGTAAGTCTAAGCTTCTGTAGCCTTCAACTTTTTTACCATTATAAAATCCACAATGTTCACATACACGGTGTTGTTGAATTAAGTTAGAACAGTTTTTGCATGCAACAAGGTTTTGAACTGTTAAAGCATCATGTGTACGTCTTTTATGTTTACGTTGTTTAGATGTTTTACGTTTTGGAACTATAGCCATAACCCCTCCTTATTTTATAATAACGCGTTTATATAATTGATAATTATTATAATGCAAAAGATTTAAAATGGAATTTATTTTTATTAGTAATTTTTAATAGACAGAAATATCTTGATAATATGTAAATCCTTGATCGTTGAGTGGTTTAGTATAAAAATATTGAACAAGTACCTTTTCAAATTCATTAACAAATAAATAAGAATATTCATTTTGTCTGATTAATAATAAATCATCAACAGATCTTAAAACATTAAATTGTTCAGATTTGCTTAATTGACTATTAAAGCTATTAATAAACGATTTTTGAAAATCTAATTTAGATAGATTAGAACTTTTTAGTAATTCGTCAAAAATATAGTGACCTTCTCACTTGTATAAATCCATTTTTGCTAATCAGTCTGTTTTAAAAGTATTTTGGATAATTTCACTTAAGTCTTTAATAAATTGATAGTAAACAGGTTTCATATTCCCATCTTCATTATTAAATTGCTTCATAAATAAAAAGATATTAATTAATAATGAATTATTAGAATCGATCAAATTATAAATATGATTAGCCACTGAATTATCAGCTAAATTAAAGGATGAATATTGATATATATAACTCTTATTATTTTTATCAACATATTCATATTTAACATTTAATCTATAATCAATTCCGTTTATTAATTTAACTAACCTAGAGTAATAATTATCTGTTTTATAGTTCTTTTCGGAAAAAACTGGAATTGTTCATTCTACTATTTGATCGTTCACATCAGCATTATTTGACATAAAATCATTAAGAATTTTTCTTATAATGTTTGCATAATCATTATATTTTGGAGACATAAACTGAATATTTAAATCAATAATTTTGTCACCTTCATAAGCATAAGGAATTAAACCTGTATTACCGGTATAAAAATTATCAAATGTTAAATAATCTCGTATAGGTGCCCCAGTATAGAGATCGTAATAATCAACATGCAAATTATTAAAGTCTTCAACCAACGAAAACATTTTATCAGCTTCGTTAAATGGAATATCAAAATATGCTGACTGAGAAATATATGAATTTCAATATTTGTTGTGTCCTAAAATTTTATTACCTATATATTGATTTTGAATATTATTTATTAAGTTAAGGAATGTATATGAATTTTTGTTGTAAAACCCATGTTCATAGCCTTTTAAATCTTTTTTATTTTTTGAAAAAACTAACTTTGAAAAGTTATTATTAAATTTGTAATCAACATCATTTTCAAAAATCATGTTATAGAAATACTTATTTGAGTTTTCAAAACTTGAACTTGAATATTCAAAATTTAAGCCATAAACTTTTGAATATTCATCAATTTCTTTTTGTTGAGTTTCATTAAATAAATTATAAGGAACTTCAGAAATTAAATTTTGCTTGTAAGAATTAAATGATTGCAATCTATAAGTTGGCTCATCAATTGGAACAGGATTGAATTTTAGCTTAACTGACTTTAAGTTTGTTAAGCTTTGATTAAAATTCTCATCTCAAGAATGAATATTTTTTAAATATTTAGCTTGGTTTGTGTCAAATTCGTTTAATACATATTTAGATGCAAATTTCATATTATAAATATCTGGATTTTTGTTATAAAGTGGCGTAAATAAGTTGTTTGAACAAATTTCATTGGTTAAAAATAAATATAAATTCTTTGAATTTGAAACTGCCGATTCAAATTCAATAGGTTTATTTTGGTCCAATTCTTTAATATCATACTTCTCTAATAAATATTTTAAATCTTCATAATTATTTTTGTAAGTGTAGGAATTCCAATAATCATCATTTTTAATTATTTGATTAGTTAGTTTAGCGTTTCTATCAACATAATAAATTTCATCTTTTAATTCAAAACTAATTTTTTTGGCACTTTTTAAATTCTCAAAAAACTTATGATTATTAATATTGTTTTCATTATCGCTATAAACTTGAACAATGCCATCCTTGCTTGTAGAATTATAAAATTCAATTAAGTCATTATCATATTTAAAATTTTCACCAGATCAAGTTGTTATTGAAACTGATTTTGCAAGTCCTAATGACAAAAATTTACTTGTAGCTTTTGAAAAATTTTTGTTTATTTTATCAAATTTGGCATTATTTACATATTTTCATCTAACCAGTGGAGCAGATAATAATGATTGATGATCATTTGAGATAATTTCACTCTTATTAATAACTGGTGAACTTATATAAGAAGGCTTGTTAAAGGATTTTATATATTCACTTTTATCTCTCGATTCTCTAATGTTACATGCAGAAGACACAAATACAGTCGCCGGGATTATTAGAAATGGCAAAATTTTTTTGAACATAAAACTCCTTCTATTATTGGACAATATAAGCTTGATAAAGTGAAATACTTAAAATTTTTGATAAAACAACGAACAAGGAAACGAATACAACAACGAAAATTAAGTATTCAATATTTGATAAATCATTGATTAAATCTAGAAAAACACTACCTAAGTTAAGTGCACCGTTAACACCTTTTACATCAAAGAAGGCTAATGATGATAATGCTAGTATATTTAGCGAAATATTTTCAGAAATTAACGATAAGCATACCCACACATTTTCAACAAGGATTATGTTAAAAATAATTCATAAATCACTCATACCAGAAGTCTTATATGATATTATAAATTCCTTATCTTTAAGCATTGAAGCATTTGAATATGAAGTATAGAAAAAACTGACTGAACCAAAAATGCTAAATATCCAAATAGCGTTTAAAACTGTGTAATTAGTAAAATTGAATAGTATAATGCATACAATTAAAAACGGTAATACATTAAGTATATTAAAAAGATAAAATGATAATTTTGAAAATGATTTTTTTGAATAATAACCAATAACAGAACCAACAACAGTTCCAATTAATGTCTGAAATATCGCTGTTATAATAGTTATTAATATTGTGTAGCCAAATGAAGCAATGAAAAAGCTAAATCTGTCAATTTTATTATAGTTTGTCCCAAAAATGAGTACATATTTTTGGCCACTTAAAAATTCAATTAATTTATATGGATTATATTTAAGAATGAACGAATCACCAACTTGCTGGACGGATTGAACAATGTCAAACGAAGGATTGATTTTATTTTGTTCAAGTATAAATTTTAATTCAGGACTATCAGGATCAAAAGTTTGGCTTATATACGCATTATTGTAATTAGGTAAATTGATTGCTAGTTCAGAATCTAAAACAGCTTGATCAGATGGATATTTATAAAAAATAGCTGAGAAAATTATAAATAATATAAAGGCAATAAAAAGAATTAATAAGAATCAATTACTTATTTTGCTAAAAAAACGAGTTCAAAACAAACTCCAACTACTTCTGTGTATTGAATATTTTTTCGGTTCTATTAATTCCTTAGAAAATATAAATTTTGTTTTTATATTAGAAGGGTTAAACTTAATCATCAGAGCCCTCCTTCTCTAATTTTTTAATAATAATTCTATTTTGATGATGCTTTTGTAAAAAATTAAATGAAATTTTCAAATTAATTAAATCCGAAACAAATTCAAAAATAATTGTTAATCCAATCAATAATAATAATTTATAAAATATTAAACACATTAGTACATTGATTTCACCGTCTTTGAATGATGATAAAAGAATTAAACTTTGACCAGGGATTTGAAAAATTCTTTCAATAATTAACCCAAAGCTAATAAGAAGTAAAATCATGGGGATAATTTGGTTAATGGTATCGCCTATTAAATTTTTGAAAACACCTTTAAAAAAGATATTTTGGGAATTTTGACCTGTTGCTCTTAAAACGGTAATATATTCCTGTTTTAAAATGTTATATGTTGCTTTTTTAACAACTATAGAAACAAATGAAATTGAAGAAATTGATAATAATGCAGCCGGAAGTATTAATGAAAGTAGTAAATAACCAACAGTTGCACTACTTGGATCAACAAAATTTACTGGTAAATCTATAGCTTCAGCTAAAATAAGCATTAATGGCGCGAAAATAAATGTAGGTATAGCTGCAAATATAAAAATAAGTGAACTAATTAATATATCTGACCATTTGCCTTGTTTGTAAGCTAAGAAAATGCCTATAAAATAGCCTAATATGATAGAAATTACAAAAGCAATCCCTTCAAATAAAAGACTTCATTTATAATAATTAAAGAAATAGGATTGTGCATTTTGGAAGCTAGAACTTCCATATACTTTTCCAAAATTAGAAAAAATAGAACCAATAAATTCAGAATATTGATTCATTAGTGATTTACTTTTTAAAAATTCATTATTTATAAAAGCAAAAATTACAACATATAACAATGATGTAATTAATATAATACTTAAAATTGCAATTGATATTTTTTTACATAAATATTTTAAAAAGTTCATTAATAACTTTCTACAAACTAGTCAATAATATTGTTAGCTACAAGTGATTTGTGAACACCTTCACAAGCTTCAGCTTCATCTTCACCAACAAATTTAATTGTCACATGATCACCTTTTTTAATTCCAAGTGTAAGAATGTTCATGATTGATTTTAAATTTCCGATTCTTCCTGTTTTATTGTGAGTTAGCAAAATATCACTCTTGTATTTAGAAGCTTCATTTGCTACAAAACTTGCTGGACGAGCATGTAATCCGATAGGGTCTGAGATAATAATATTTAATTCTTTCATCATTACTCCTTATTATTTTTTCAATATTAATCAATAATTGTAATTATTATACCAATATTATAATAATAGTCTTTAAAATCTGCTTATAGTGTGATAAATAAAAAAATAATATTTTTATAAAAGTTTAATGTCTCTTGATACATTAATATGAAATTATTAATTTCATGTTGTATAATTTAATAACTATGAATAAATTGGAATTAAAAGAAAAATTACTTAAAACTTTACAAACAATTGGAAAAGAATTAGGTTTAGAAAAGGAGATTTTGTTAATTGAACCTAAAGGACATGCTGATTTAACAACAAATATGGCCATGGGTAATAAAGGATTAAATCCTCACGATCTAGCAGAACAAATAGTTTCAAAAATCAATAAAGAAGAATTTGGCTTAGAATCTGTTGAAATTGCAGGTCCTGGATTTATTAATTTCAACATCGCAAACGATTCTTTTGTTAAAGCGGTTAATGAAATTATTAAAAAAGGAAAAGATTACGGAAAAGGAAACAATAAAGGTAATTTAAACATTGAGTTTGTTTCAGCAAACCCAACCGGATACTTACACGTTGGACACGCAAGAAATGCTGCTATTGGTAGTACAGTTGCGAACATTGTAGAATTTTCAGGTATTAATGTTACACGTGAATACTACATCAACGATGCTGGTAATCAAATTAATATGCTTGCTGAAAGTGTTTTTGCTAGATATCAACAAATTTTTGATGAATCATACCCAATGCCAGAAGAAGCTTATAGAGGTGAAGATATTATTTGATGTGCTTCAGAATTTTATAAGAAATACAACGACAAATATAAAGGATCTAAATTAGATGGTGAAGTTTTAGAAATCTTTATGAATGAATCTGTTGAATTGTTCTTACAAGAAGTTAAAAAAGACTGTAAGGATTTTGGTGTTTGATTTGACATCTTCTTCAGTGAAAAATCACTTTACAACGATAACCGTAAAAGAATAAACGAAGCTATTTCAGAACTTGGAAATACATATGTTAAAGATGGTGCTACTTGATTAAAAACTACTATCCATGGAGATGACAAAGACCGTGTTCTTATTAAAAGCGATGGAACATTAACATACTTCGCTCCAGATATTGCATACCACAGAATTAAATTCGCAAGAACTGGTAAAGATGCAGTAATTATGAATGTCTGAGGTGCTGACCACTCTGGATACATTAAAAGAATGAAATGTGCAATGGAAGATCTAGGTTTAGATGCAGATAAATTAGTTGTTTTATGTATGCAATTAGTAAGATTAATTAAAAATGGCGAAGAATTCAAGATGTCTAAAAGACGTGGCACAAGTTTTTTCTTAAGAGACTTTGTTGAATTAGTTGGTAAGGATTCAGCTAGATTTATTCTTCTTGACAGAACATACAACTCAAAATTAGACTTTGATATTGATATTGCAACAAGTAAAACTAACGACAACCCAGTAATTTTAGTTCAATATGCAAACGCTAGAGCATTCTCATTATTATCAAAATCAACCTTCGATATGAATAATGTGAAAGCTACAAAATTTACAAGCGAAGCCGATACTAAATTAATTTCAACTTTATTAGAATTCCCTGAAATTATTGAAAAATCAGCAGAAAAATACTTAACACACTTATTAACACAATACTTAATTAGATTAGCCAAAGAATTTAACTCATGATATTCAAATAGTCCTAAATTAATCGGAAACGAAAATGAAGAAAGTATGCTTGCTTTAGTTAAAGCTGTTAATATTACATTAGAAAACGGTATGAGGCTTCTTGAAGTTTCAACACCTCACGAAATGTAGATATAATAATATTTATATAGGCTTTGCCTATATATTTTTTTGTCAAAAAATGCAATAAAAAAGTGCCTTTAGGCACATAAAAACATAAATTATTTTCTAATGTTTAAGTCAGAAATAACTTTGTTGTATAGTTCAAAGTTTTCTGATTTTAAGTGTTGCAATAATAATCTACGTTTTGTAATTTTAGCCAAGAAACCTCTACGTGAGTGGTTATCTTTAGGATTATTTTGGAAGTGAGGTTTTAAGTCTTCAATTTCAGCTGTTAAAATAGCAATTTGAACAACAATATTACCTGTATCTTTTTTATCTTTGCCAAATTGTGAAACAAGTTGAGCTTTTTGTTCTTTTGTAATCATTTTATGTCTCCATATTTAATATGTTTAAACCTAGCATTAAAATTAATTAAAACCAAGTGTTAAAATGCATTGTTTCAAATGCTTCTTTATAATATCATAATTTATTTAGAAATGAATTCTTTTTTAGCATTATCTATATCTTTTTCGTTGATATCCATTTCTCTATAGTCATTGATAAATCTAAGAGCTTTTAGAACCTTGATTCTGCAATTAATTTTTTCATTTTTCTTTAGTTTAAAGTCTAAAAAGAAAATATCATATTCGCCATCAATATTACTACGTAAAATTCCATAGAAACTATATCCATTAATTTCAGCATAAACAGCATATAGTCCTGCCCTAACAATAATCAAATTATCATCTACTTCAAGAGAACAAATTAAATTCTCACTAGCTTTAACCACAGCATTAAAGCTATATGTATAGCAATTTAATGAATTAACTAAATCTAAATCCCCTAGCTCAAGACATTCTTTCAAAAATCTTGTTGATATTTTGACATTATCATTCAATTTTAAAAATGGAACAACAAATAAGGAACCTTCAAGTACTTGATTATTTAATGATTGTGTATTACCTTTTGCTTTATTTCCATATTTAAAATCTTCACCAACAACTATTTTATAGTTATTTTGGTTAAATACTAACTTTGTAATAAAATCTTCAGGTTCTAATTTGGAAACTGCAGAATATTCTAAATAAATTGCATTATTAAAACCTAAATTCGCAAACTCTTGTAAACGATTTTGAAAATCTGAAAAAATAAATCTGTCTCCATATTTATATAAATTCTCAATATCTTTAAAAAATACTAAAACAATGTCACCACCATTTTCAGCCTGAATTTCTTTTGCTTTTTTAAATAATTCATAGTGACCTAAATGGAAAGATTCAAAAGCACCCAATATAAATATTGGGTTGTTAAATCCTTTTATTTTTTCAAATTTATAAACATCTAAGCTCATAATATCCTTTGACTATTAAATTATAACCGTTAAATTAATTCTAAGTCTTTTAACTTATTATAAACACCCTCATATTCACAGTCTAAGGCAACATCTTTTGCAACACCTTTAACTCAGTCATTTGCTCTAGTCATTGCGACACCATAAGCAGCATCACGTAACATTTCATAATCATTAGAACTATCACCAAAAGCGATTAAATTTTTATCCATTTGAAACCCTAAATATTCGCACAATCAATGTAATGTCCCTGATTTAGTTACACCTCTTGGAGTAATAAAAATACCTTTGCTTCATTTTGCTGTAATATCTATATTTAAGTTATTTTCATCAATTATTTTCTTGGCTAATTCAGCACATCTCGTTGTTTTTTCATCGCCATTTGCACCAATTGTAATTATATGTAAATGGTTTTTGTCCATTTTTTCAAAATCCATTTCAATTAGCTTACTATCGTGAGGTTTTAAAAATCATGTATCTGTGCTCATGTTTGGAGACTTAAATCCATAATTTTGATCCATAACAAGCACACTATCACAGTCATCAAAATTAATTAGTGCATCATACAAAATTTTAAAATCTTCAAATTTAATAGTTCTTTCATAAATGATTTCTTTAGTGCAATTATCTAAAACAAATGAACCATTTGCACCAATAAAGTAATTTAATGCTTTAGGTTTTTTTAATAAATTTCCAATGGTTACAAATTCTCTAGCAGTTGCAATGGTTGTTTGGATGCCGTTTTCGTGCAATTTATCAAACATATTAACAACGGTATCACTAAATTCTTGATTACCGTGAGGTAAAATAGTACCATCAATATCAAACGCAGCTAATTTTATATTTTTCTTTAATTCTTGTTTAGTCATATCTATCTCCAAATTATTTAGTTTATTTAATTTATCGCCAAAAAGTTTTAAAACTTTGAGATGATTATTAGCAACTTCTGAAATACCGATAATGTCTGTTTTATAGCCAATTAAGTATTTCCCAGGTTGTATATTGATTTTAATAGGGGTACCATTTTTGATGTATTTAAATTGATGAATATTAATTTCAATTGTTTCAAGATCAATAACATTTGAGACTGGAACATTAATAAAATCCTTTCCATTTAAGTCATCAATAGATAAATTCCCTATTTTATTTCTATTTAACGCCGTCATATAAGCATATGTTCCAAAGTATAAACCCAAATCATTAACAAGACTTCGAATATAAGTGCCTTTAGATACACAAAGCTCAAGTAAAACAGTTTGTCGCTCAATGTTATAAGACAAAACCTTTGAACTCAAAACATTTATACTTTGTGGTTTTAACTCAATTTTAATACCTTTTCTTGCTAAGTCATAACTTTTATTTCCGTTTATCTTTTTCGCACTATAAATAGGTGGCTTCTGAGTTTTTTGTGCAAGCATTCAACTATTTATTTTTTTTATATGATTTGTATCAATTTTAATATTTGATGTATTAATTACATTACCTTCAGAGTCATATGTATCAGTTTGTGAGCCGAACTGAATTTCAACCTGGTAAGTTTTATTTTCATTTTGAATATAAGGGATTAACTTAGTATAAGAATCAGATGCAATAAGGAGCAAGCCAGAAGCTAATGGATCTAAAGTCCCTGTATGTCCAACTTTTTTAATTCCTAATTCTTTTGCGAACTTTTTAATTGCCCCAAAAGAAGATATACCTTTCTTTTTATTCAGTAAATAAAACATAGTCCTCCCTAATATTGTCGGACTATAATTATAGAATAAAAATCGTCATATGACGATTTTTATTATGGTGTAAATGAATTAATGCCTGCAAACACTTGTTCTTCACGCACATTAGGAATTGTTCAATAATGATTATCAATTCTTTTTTGAATGCCTGATTGTCTTTTTTCCTCTAATTTTGACCATAATGCTAATGAAATAAATAAAGAAGAATAAACAACAAGAATTGATGATATCAACGCCATAAATGTTAGCGAAAAGTCGCTTGATTTATAGAATGATAATAATAAAACAAAGACTAAAATGTTTGTAAATAATAGCATTGAATAATTTTTGAACTCACTAACATAAGTTGAGTTTGAAATATTTCTAATTTGATCTTTTGTAAATGCTTTTTCAATTTCGTGTGATTGCATTTTTTTCTTTAATGAACCGAACAACATATATGTTTGAATGATCATAAAGATAGAAACTAATTCAAACGTAATTAATGTATTCGAATCAAAAGGAATTCTACCTATTACGATTATTGAAAATACTAAACCAATATTTATAATAGTTGCAACTAAAATAGAAACAGCATTTGTTCATTTGAATCTGATTAATGTGTAAATAAATAGAACAACAGCAAATATTGATAAAGAAATTAATATTTGTGTAATATCAATTCTAATGTTAAGATTTGATACATCATTAAATACGCCATTGCGTGAGAATCCAGCCCAAACATCCTTATTTATACCGGCAAACGAGCTAAATGTAATTAATCCAGCAGTAAATAAAACAATCGGAATAAACATTAAAATTTTTGATAGATGAACAAAGTTAAAACTTGATAATTTTGCAAGTTGAACATCGCGACCAATGAATTTAGTTTTTACGCCAAATCAGTTAAGTCTTTCATCAAATGTGCCTGTTTTTATAACTAATAATATTCATAAACTGTTCAAGAATAACATTATTAAAATACTAAACAACGATGAAAATGTAAATACAATTGAAAAGTTTTTAATTTCTTGTGTACCAGTAAAGAAGAAAATTATTGAGCTCACTAAAACCATTACATTGATATCAAACATATTAATAAACGATTTGGAAAAAGCAGAACGCAGTGATTTTTTTACATTTTCACCTTTATAAAGCTCAGATTTAAATTTGTTTAGAATTGTAATTGAAGATGTAAGACCTAAGAATAAACTTCCAAATATTGCAGTAAATGATGCTGGTGAATATTCGCCTCTTAGAGCAGTAAACATCAATAATGTTAAGAAGATAAATAATGACATTGCAATTGTATTTAATGCGCCAAGTAAACCATAATTTACCATTAACACAATAGCAATTAGTGAAAGAATAACAGCACCAGCAATTCAAACTAATTTAAAGCTTAAAATTGGTTCGGTGATGTTAGCTAACTTATCGTTTTTAACAACACTTAGAGCAAGTTTGTCATTAGAACCAAAATTTATATTTGAGCTAAGGGCATCAGCTTTAGATTTTGTCAAAGGTTTAGCGTCTGCAGATCCTTGAATATAAAATTTGTTATCGTTAGAAGGTGTTTTAACACTAGAAATAGTAATTAGATATTTGCTTGCATCAAATTGATATTTTTTGATTGTGTTTAATTTTCTTGTTTCAGGGTTAAATGGAACATTTGAAACAAATGAATAGTTAGCTGCGTTTTCTTTAGCTTCTATTCAGTTTTCTTTATCATATGTTTTTGCGAAATTAACTAATTCATCTAAGTTAATTCACATAAACATAATTTGATCGTGTTCAGCAATATATTTTGTCGCCTTTGCTCATTCAATAGAAGCAATATTATTTGCTAATTCACCTTGTAAATAGTATGATCCGTTAAATCCTTGACGTGTAATAGCCGAATTAGTTTTTAAAGGTACGGCATATCTGTCTATATTGTCATAATCTATTTTGCTATTTTCTATAAATAAACCATCTGTAAAAATTGGTCTCATTTCAACATCAGTAAATACCAAAGTTGGTTTCTTAGTAATTGAATGTTCAAAATTTTGAATTTCGTCAGGATTTAATTTACCGCTTCTAGAAATTTCAATAATTCCATCCCCTTTTGCTCTAAAAGATGTCGAGAAATCATTAAAACTTGAGAAACGATATTCTAACGAGTTTGCAATATTTTGTAATTCACTACCTGATACTAATTTTTCATCAGAATCTTTTGAAATATATTTAGCTTCAACTTGATATCTAGTACCACCACCATACTCAATAGATTCTCTTGTTTGTTTTCTAATTAAAAATACAGATCCAATTATTATTGCAACAATAGCGCCAATCACAGTTATTGCTAATAATAGTCATCTTTTTCAGTTAGTGATTTGAAATATTTTTTTGAAGAAATTTTTGATTTTTGTATTTATAGACATATTTAAATATTATATATTAATATTTTAAATATCGCTATGTTAATAACTTTTATATATTGGGCTGTTTTTTAATAAATAATTTATTCCAGCAGTCGTAATTTTTCTGCCTCTTGGGGATTTAACAATTAAATGTAAATATAAAAGATATGGCTCTATTTCATAAATGATGTTTTCCTTACTTACATTTAAAATTCCTGAAATTGAATCGAGTGAAGCATATTTTTCATTAAAAGTACTGTTCAATAATTCTAGATAATCAATGTGCTCTCTAGTTAGTCCAAAATCATATAAATCAAGGTGCTTTAGTGTTTCTTTTACAGTATTAATTGTTATTTTTTCTTCAATGTTATTTATTGAAAAATCGCAAACTCTTTTCAATAAATGATTAGCAATTCTTGGAGTTGCTCTTGAATAACCGGCAATCATTTTAAGAATATCATTGCCTACGTTTAAACGCATTTTTTCTTTGTTAATTTCCAATATTTTAACTATTTCATATTCTTCGTATGGATTAAGTTTCGCATGAAAACCAAACCTATCTTTAAATGGTTGGCTTAATAAATTTAATTTCGTAGTTGCACCTATTAAAGTAAATGGTTTTAAATTCATTCTTAGAACTTTAGAATTTCCTTCTGGGCCTATAATTAAGTCAATTTTGTAATCTTCCATAGCATTATAAATAATTTCTTCAACATTCTTATTTATTCCATGAATTTCATCAATAAAAACGATATCATTCTCATTAATATTTGCAAAAATACTTAAAATATCCGACTTCTTTTCAATTAATGAACCTTGTAGGTAATGTATTCTACTTTTCGTTTCATTTGCAATAATTGAGGCCAAAGAAGTCTTCCCGGTACCAGGTGGCCCATAAAACAATAAATGATCTAAAGGTTCTTTTCTATATTGAGCACCTTGAATCATAGTTCTTAGTGTAATTTTTAACTTTTCTTGCCCAATAAACTCATCAAATGTTTTAGGTCTAAGCTGTAGCTGATTCATAATTGGAGTTAGACATAAATTTTATGGCGTCTTCAATCATTTTTTCGACATCATTTGTAATAGTAATATTAGTTAATGCATAATCTATTTGTTTAGCTTTAAAACCTAACATTTTGAGAGTTTCTCTTGTTTCAGAGAGTTTATTTGTAGTATTAATGGTCTCTGCTGTATTCTTTGGATTTATCATTTTTGCTCATTTGTCTTGAAGTTCTGAGACAATTAATTTAGCAGTTCTTGGGTTCATATACGGAACCTCAATTAAACTTTCAATTTGTCCTAATGCAATTAAGGCTGAAATTTTCTCAAAACCCTGATTCACAATGTTATACGCCATTTTTGGACCTATTCCATTGAGCATTATTAAATCAATAAATAATAACCTTTCCTTAAAATCTTTAAATGCGTATGTCGAATGATGATATTCTGTTTTTATTTCATAAAGATATAACTTTAATTTTTGTTTGACTTCTACACGATTACTATCAGGCATTATTAGAGAATATCCGACTCCTTGACTTTCAAAAATTAAGTTTGATCCATTTTTATAGACGATTTCGCCAATTCTATATAAAATCATTTTATTACCTCCATTGTTATAATTCGCTATGAATAAACTTTGAAAAATAAAGTAAAAAAAATAGTAAAAATAAGCATTATTACAATATTTTTACACATTATATTTTTGAATTATTTTTGCAAATTAAAAGTTATGAATTGAAACTTAGAAAAGATAGAAAAAATAATTAAAAAATATAATTGCTATATAGAATCTATTGACTGTGAATACGGCGTTATTTATATAAATTTTTCAAAAGACAATATTCATTTAGGAAAAGTTATTGTTGATTATGATAAACCAATTAGCGTCCAATGTTCAGAAAATAATTCTGGTGATCTAATATTGAATTTAATAAATGACTTACACAATCACAGTTATGAAAAAAGAATATAAAAATAAAAAATACCGCTCGGTATTTTTTCTGTTTAAGGAATTATCAAAATGATTTTATTGGTGCGCAAGGAGGGACTTGAACCCTCATGCCTAAGCACTAGAGCCTAAATCTAGCGTGTCTGCCAATTTCACCACTCGCGCAATCAAAAAATAAAAATGTCATAAGACATGGTGCCGTCTATAGGACTCGAACCTACGACCTACTGATTACAAGTCAGTTGCTCTACCAACTGAGCTAAGACGGCATGGTGGAGAGTAAGGGGTTCGAACCCATGACCTCCGCCTTGTAAGGGCGATGCTCTCCCAGCTGAGCTAACTCTCCATAAAAAATGGTAGTCTGTACGGGAATCGAACCCGTGCGTGCATGGATGAAAACCATGTGTGTTAACCGCTTCACCAACAGACCACATAATGGCGCCGATTGCAAGGATTGAACTTGCGACCAACTGGTTAACAGCCAGCTGCTCTACCGCTGAGCTAAATCGGCACTACATTTAATTTCTAAATGCTTAAATATTATATATACAAAATTACAAAAAGAAAAAAATTTTTTTATTTTTTTATTCAATTTTTCTTTAAGGATTTTGCCATTAGATATTGTTAATTATTATATATAAAATATAAACATCCTATTAAATAAATAATAGTGTTGTAATCATTTAATAATGATATAAAAAACATAGCATAAGCTATGTAAAAATTATTTTAAGCTAATAAACTCAACTAACGTATCGATCAACACACCTTGAGGCTTGCCTTTTAGATCGGCCGTTCCAGCAACATCACAATGTATATAAGGTACTTCTTCAGTAAATTGTTTTAAGAACATCGCAGCTGTATTACAATCTGATTTTTCAGAATTATTATAGTTTTGTAAATCTGCCATTATTGATTCGGTATTAGGTTCATGGAAATCGTCGTGAAGTGGCATTCTTCAAACTTTTTCATGTGCTTTTTGAGCTGCTTTATTAAAAATATCTCAATTTTGATCGTTCGTTGATCATATACCTGAGTAAGTACTTCCTAACGCTCTAAGAACAGCACCAGTTAAGGTTGCGACATCAACTAAAGTTGTAGCATTTAAAACTTTTGCTCCATATGTTAAGCCGTCAGCCATAACTAAACGACCTTCGGCATCAGTATCAGTAATTTCAACACTGATGCCAGACATTGATTTATAGACATTTTCAGGCAAAGCAGCATCCCCATCTAACCTGTTATCTGTAATACACATAACAACAGCAACATTTTTCTTAAGTTTTAACTCAGCGACGCTTTTAAGTGCATATGCTGCAATCACGCTACCTGACATATCATATTTCATACCTTCCATATGATAACCTTTTGTGTTTACACCACCTGTATCAAATGTAATCCCTTTACCAATAATAACTGTTTTCTTTCCATTTCATGGATCACCTTTATATTCAATAACCACAACTCTAGGTTCATGAGTAGATCCTCTATTTACAGCCAAAATTAAGTTCATTCCAAATTTCTTAATATCTTTCTTTTTAAGAATTTTAACAGAGACGTTTTCAACCGTTTTAAAGTCGTTTTTGATAAATTCAGCTAGTTGCTCAGAATTACAATAATTTTCTGGCATTACTTGCAAATTGCGACATTTATTTCTGTTCAAAGCAATAATTTCATATTTTTTAGCAAGTTCTAACAATGAATCATCAGGCATTAAAAATGAATAAATATTTTTTTTAGGTACTTCTTTTTTAATGTTAAATAATTCTGCACTTTCAAAAATAACTCTACTGTAAAATGCCTTAAGAACATCTTCAATTTTAAGTTTATCATCGACAAATGTGCTAAGATCAATTTGATAATCTCTACCTTTAGTAAGTATTTTTGTATCAATAATAGAAACTAAATCATCATAGTCTTCAAATTTTTCATCTAAATAAATATATGCTAACTTTTTATCTAATAATTCTGTAATTTGACCATTTTTCTTAGCTAAAATTTCGTAATCTTCGTTTACATTTAAACCTTTAAATTGGGCTTTTAATAAAATTTTTTCATCTCTTTTTGTTGAATATAAATTTGACATAGTACTCCTTTAAATTAATTATATTTTATTAATAAATTAACGTTAAATACAAAATATCGCCACTGCGATATTAATTAACAGGTTGTGCTTAAACGTTCAACCCTAACAACATAATCAACATAATTTTCTAAATCGTGCAAAATTTGTTTACCTTCTGTACTTTTTAAAAAGTTATTATATGACTCTTGTGTACTTCATCTTTCAACAAAAATCAATGTGTTTTCATTTTTTCAACAAACATCAAAAGATAAATTCAACTCTTGTTTTTTAACAACATCTAATCATGATTTTAACATTGCATTAAATCTATCTTTCATTTCGCTTTTCATAATTATTTCTTTATAAACTATATAAATCATAAATTCTCCTATTTTTTAATTCTGTTATATAAGACAAATTTATCTTTGACGATATGATTATCAAATTTAGTAAAGTCTGTAATTTTTTCAATTTCAAACGTTTCAATATTTAAAGCTTGCGCAACTGAAGCTATCTTTTCTGGCATTGCGATCTGTAAAGCTCATGAAATAGCGTAAATACCATTAAGTAATCTTGATAAAATGGCTGATAAGTCTTCAAGTTTATCGGTAAGTTTTCAAGGCGTGGTTTCATCAATATATTTATTCAATGAAGATGAAAAACTAATTGCATAATTTAAGGCTTGATCAATTTTAAAGTCATCCATTAAAGCAGTAAATTTAGTTGAGAACTCTAAGATTTCATTATCTATAACATTATGAATTTTTTCGCTTCTAAGGTTATAAATAAGACCATTCGGAAAACTATTATTAATCATTTTTAATGTTCTAGAAACCAAATTACCATAATTATTAATTAAGTCGGCATTAATAACATCAATTAATTGTTCTTCTGAAAAATTGCTATCTTCACCTAAAGATGTATGAGCCATAAAATAATATTTAATCATTTCATTATGATATTTTTCAAGTAGATACTCTGGGGCTATAACGTTATTTAATGATTTGGACATTTTTCTGCCATCTTTATCACGCAATAAGCCGTGTGCAAAAATATGTGTTGGTTGTTTTATACCTAAAGCTTCAGCGAACATTGTTCAATATATAAAGTGAAAACGAGCAATTTCTTTACCAATAATATGAACAATTTCATCTCCGTTTTGTCAATATTTTAAGTAATTTTTCCCAGGATTATCAATATCATAATCTAAAGCAGAAACATAGTTAAATAAGGCATCTAATCAAACATATAAAACATGTTTAGGATCTTCATTTGTTGGAATACCTCAAGTAATATTAGTCCTTGTAACAGATAAATCTTCTAAACCTTCACTAACAAAGTTTTGAATCATTTCTTTAGTCATTTTTGTCGGCATTAATCATTCAGGATTGTCTTGGACTCTATCCATTCATCAATTTTGCATCTCCGAAATTCTAAAGAAATAGCTTTCTTCAGACATAATAACTAATTTATGACCGCTGCTGGGATGATAATACTCTCCATCTTCTTTTTTAACTGCTTGGTTTTTAGTTAAAAATTCTTCATCTTCAACCGAATAAAGACCTTCATACTTATCTTTATAAATAAAACCGTGTTCTAAGAACCAAGAAAATACTTTTTGAACTGTTTTAATGTGTTTTTCGTCGGTTGTTCTGCTGAAAAAATCATAATCAATATTTCATTTTTGTCACATTTGTTTGTATGTTTCAACTAACTCATTTACAAAAGTTAAAGGATCTTTATTAACTTTTGTAGCTTTTTGTTCAATTTTTTGGCCGTGTTCATCACTACCAGTTAAAAACTTGGTATCATAACCCATTATTTTTTTGTAATTTCTAATAGTTCATGCAACAGTTGTGCAATAAAGATGTCCAATATGTAATGGACCAGAGGCATAATAAATAGGAGTTGTTATGTAAAATGTTTTTGATTTCTTTGTCATTATTACTCCTTTACTTTTATAGGTTTATATAACTCTTTAATTTCTGGTAAATAATCATGATTATTAAGCTCATTTGAATTATGTAGGTATAAATTAGGCATAAAATGAACTCCTCAGCCAGCTTGATATCTGCCTTCAACAAGAACAAGTTTAGGCTTACTTTGAACTCTTGGAAGGATAAACTGAACTCTTTTGGGTTCAAATTTATACTGTCTCATCAAACAGAAACAATCAACTAATCTTTCAACAGGGATAACTAAAGTTAAATAACCTTTTTGCTCAATAATTTTTGAACAACCTTCAATTATTTGTTCTAAATTTAATTTAACTTCATGAGTTGCAATCAGCAACTCTTCAGAAATATTTTTACTAACTTTAGTTTTATCATATATATAAAATGGAGGATTACAAACTATTGAATCATATTTTGGACTTGCTTTCTTGATTTTATCTTTATAAAAATCGTTAAAATCTGCATGAATTACATTAATTTGATTTTCCTTTTTATTCAATAAAACATTCCTTTTTGCTAATTCAACTGCTTTTTCTTGAATCTCAATTGCATCAATTTTCAAATTAGGATTTCTATCAGAAATAAAAACACTTAATGCACCATTATTTGTACCAATTTCAAGCAAATTTTTAATTTTATAATTAAGAAAAACAAAATTACCTAAAAGAATTGTATCTACAGAATAATTGAACATGCTTTTATCTTGTTCAATAAATAAGTTTGTGTCAAAGCCTAAAGAATTTCTTTCAATTTTTCTAGTCATGTTTTTTCTTTACGTTATTTTTGTGTGATATTTCTTGCTTTAATTTATTTATGTAATTTAAGTAATATTTAGCAAGTACACAATCTACTTTTCCGGTAGATTCATCAGCACCAGTAATTACAACTCTAACAAATTCACCTAATTTATATTTTTCTTTAGGATTATGTTCATTAATTAACTCAGTCATTGCTTCATTGGGTTGAAAGTCACCGTTTGCTATGTTGGATAAATGAGCCATAGCAACAGTTTTATTGGCGAATTGAACAAAAATTCCAAACTTAGTGATACTAAAAATTTGTCCTTCAAATTCGCTATTAATTTTAGATTTATAATACTCTGCAAATTTTAAATCGTTTGCATCTCTTTCTAATTGAACAGCATTTTGCTCAGATGTTGATGTCATTGAAGCAATTTTTTCAAGTTGATCGCCAAAATGATTCATTTTAGAAGATGAGGTATCATTAAACACAAAATTTCATAATGCTCTATGAACAATAACGTCAGGATATCTTCTTATCGGACTGGTAAAATGACAATAACAATCACTAGCTAGTCCAAAGTGTCCAACATTATTTGGGGAATACACAGCTTTTTGCATAGTCCTTAAAAATAGCATTTTTAGAAATTCGTCTCTTTGTTGAGTATTTATTTCTTGGACTATTTTTTGGAATGAAAGGGGAGTTATATTGTTTCTGTCAATATTAACTTTAATGTTTAATAATTTTAAAACATTTAAGAAGTAATCCAATCTTTCCTCATTCGGAATTTCATGAATTCTATAAAGCATTGGAATTCTCTTTTTGGTTAGATATTTAGCAACCTCTTCGTTAGCTCTAACCATAAAGTCTTCAATCATCATTTCAGATTCGCCTGAAGGTTTCACTAAAATATCAACAACCCTTCCTTCTGAATCTAAAACAATATTTGGTTCTTCAATTTCAAAATCAATATATCCTTCTTGCATTTTGAATTTTCTAATAATAGTTGAAAGTTCAAAAGCGTTAGAAATTAATTCATTTAATTCATCAACTTCAAATAGTCTATTTTCTTTATAAAACTCATTTACACGATCATAAGTCAATCTATACTTTGATCTAATGACACTTGGACACACCTTAGCTCTTAATGTTTTTCCATTTTTATCAATTGTGCTTATGCAGCTTATTGTCAATCTATCTACATTTGGATTTAATGAACAAATTCCATTTGATAATTTAAAAGGCAACATTGGAATAACAGAATCAAGCAAATAGATACTCGTTCCTCTTTTTAAAGCTTCATCATCCAAAACAGTATTTTCTTTTACGTAATATGCAACGTCCGCTATGTGAACACCTAATTCATAGGTTCCATCGTCATTTTTCTTGATGCTTATAGCATCATCAAAATCTTTAGTATCAACTCCGTCAATAGTAACAATCAAATCTTTCCTTAAATCAAGTCTTTTTGTAAGATCTTCATTTGAAATATCATCAGGAATATTAGCATTAACATACTCATAAACTTCATCAGGAAAATCTTCAGGAACATTTCTAGATACTTCTAAAGACTTAACATACGCCATTGGATCATTAACATTAGTTATTTTTTTAATAATATTAATTCCCTTATAAGAACTCTTAAAATCAACAATTTCAGCAACAACAATATCTAAAATTCTAGCTTCCTCAATAGAATTAATAACCTTAAACTGCATTGACTTATAGAACTTTTCCATAGGTTTAAAAGTCAAATAATTATTTATATTATCAAGCACTCCAACTATTTTTGTTGTATTACGTTCGATAACTTTATCAACCATTCCAAAGGTTCTCTCATCTTTTGGATCATAATATTTATAAACACTTATTTGCACTATATCATTATTCATTGCATCTGCAAAATAAGCATTAGGGACAAAATAACTTTCTTTTTCTTCAATGACATTTTCAGAATCACAATCAACAAAAGCAAATTTGCCTTCCGAAGCAAATTTCATAGTACCTATTACTGTTTTAAGCTTTTCTAAAGCTATATACGTAGAATTTTTGCGATTATTAACTATTAGATTTTTATCAATAAAATCAATTAACAAGTCAGTTAATTGTCTATTTTGATTGTATTTAATATTCATTTTCTTTGCAATATTAACAAATGAAATATTAGGATTATTTTGGATAATTTTAAGAAGTTGTTTAGGATCGATCATTATTGTTTATTAGCTAGAACTCAAAAAGTTAATGCGAGAATCATAAGTATGATCCCTGAGCAAACCATAATTCATTTGAGTACTTTTTTGCTTCCCCTTTCTTTAGATGTTTTGAATAATTCAAGGTCTCCAGAACCAACAAGAGCACCTGAAAAACCATTAGAATCAGGAGACATCATCAATGAAGCCACTACAACAATAAAAGCAATTATTAACATAACGATTGCTAAAATTTTAAAAGTCATAACACTTCCTCCTTGGATTTTTTCAGAATTAATTAGTTAACTAGTTTATAAATAAACTATAACTATATAAACTATTAAATTATATATTACTTTTAGCATTTTTAAAACTCTTGGTTTCAAAAATGGTGGTGTACTTATTGTGAATATAAGAGCATATTTTAAATATAAAGTTATAAAATTCTAAAACTACTGTTTTATAGTTGTTTTGGTTATTTTATCTAAAATAGGTAATCTAAAGTGCATCTTTTTTATTCATAGAATAAAAAATATTTAACAACTTTCATAAAAATAAGCAGGCAAAAAGGCCATATAATATATAATAATTATTAATATGTGTGATAAATTAAGTAAAAAGCCAATCATTATTTTCGCTGGTCCTAGTGGTGTTGGAAAAGGGACTATCGAACAATTTTTATTCAACGATAAAGATCTTAAACTTAAGCTTTCTTGTTCAGCAACAACTAGAAAACCACGTATTGGCGAAATTAATGGTGTTCATTATTTCTTTATATCTAAAGATGAATTTATTCAAAAAATTCAAAACAATGAATTTCTTGAATATAGTTTTCACTTCGACAATTATTATGGAACTTTATATGAAGAAATCGACAGAATTCACTCATTAAATATGATTCCATTTTTAGAAATTGAAACTAATGGTGCAAAACAAATTTTAGAAAAAGAAGCAAGCCTAGATAACTACCGCTTAATTACTTTATTTATCCTTCCTCCCACATTAGACGATTTAAAACAAAGAATTCTAAACAGAAATTCTGAAGATGATGCATCAATCCAAAAACGCTTAGATAAAGCCATCGAAGAGATGAACGAAAAATATTTATTCAAACACCACATAATTAATGATGATGCTGACAGAGCCGCTAAAGAAATAAAAGATATTATTCTTCAAGAAATAGAGGAATAAAATGGATTACGGAAAAACTAGTGATGTTGGAAAAGTTAGACTAGAAAATCAAGATGCATTAGCAACATTTGTTAATGATGATTTTTCTTTATTAATTTTATGTGATGGTATGGGTGGTCATTATGGTGGCGGATTAGCTTCATCTATAGCAATCAATGTTTTTGATAAAGAATTTAGAAAATCACTTCCAAAATTAGATGAAAATTATAAAGTTCAAACATATATAGATTGATTTAAAAAGACAGTTTCACAAGCAAAAAAAGAAATGATTAAAATTAGCGACAAAGATGAAGCTAAGCTGGATATGGGAACCACTGTAACTGGTGCATTAATTTGCGAAAAAGCCAAATTTATAGTTATTTTTAACATCGGTGATTCAAGGACCTATATATTAACAACATATGGCGAAATTAAACAAATTACTATAGATCATAATTATTTAAACCAACTTATTTCTCAAGGGGTGCCTGAAATTGAAGCTAAAAAATTTAGAAACCAAGCTTCATTAACTAGTGCTCTGGGTCCTGATAAAAAAACTAAAATTGAAATTTTCACAATAGATTCAAAAGATTTTGACAGTATTTATGCAATAGTCTCTACTAGCGATGGGACACATGACTTTATAAATAAACCCATTTTAGAAGCAATGCTAAGAAAAAATGAAAGTGCTCAAAAACTTTCATCAGAAATTGTTAATTATGCACTAGATAATCATTCAACAGATAATGCTTCATGTGGAATTGTAATTTTGGATAATAAACCAGTCTGGAGGAAAAAATGATAAATGCCTCAAGTAAAGTTTTTAATAAATACAAAATTATAAAGTCAATCGGTTCTGGTGGTTTTTCATTAGTTTATCAAGTAGAGTTGATTAATGATCCTAGTCCAATTAAAACAAAATATGCATTAAAATATTTTAATTTAGATGAAAAAAGTGCTGACCGAGAAAGTTCATTAAACAGATTTAAACAAGAAATTCAGATTATGCAAAAAGTACATTCTGAATTTTTCCCAAAATATATTGATTCTTATTTTGGCGATGATGAACAATATCTTGTCATGGAATATGTTGAAGGCACCAATCTAAGAGATTTAATCAGAAAGAACGGCAAAATAATTCAAAAAGAAGCTGTTAATTACTTAGAACAATTATGTGATGCTGTTCATGAATTACATGCAAACAAAATTGTTCATAGAGATATAAAAAGCCATAACATAATGATTACAAAAAATAAGAATGTTAAACTTCTTGATTTTGGTTTATCATTAGCCCCTGAAAGTCAGCGTTTTACACAAACTACAAAAATAGTTGGTTCAGTTTATTACATGGCTCCTGAATTATGCAATGTTAACAATAAACCAAATGAAAAAACTGACATTTATGCCTTAGGTATACTGCTTTACGAATTATTAATTGGCCAATATCCAATTCAAGGAAACAACGCAAAAGAAACTCTAACAAAGCAAAAACATTCACCAATGCCACGTTTAACTGATTATATCGCCGCTCCTCAATCATTAGAGAATGTAATAATCAAAGCTACAGCCAAAGATCCTAATAAAAGATATCCTTCAGCTTGACATATGAAAGATGATCTAAAAACTGTTTTTGATACGAATAGAATTTACGAAAAACCCTTAAATATAAGAAAAATCAAACAAAAGAAGACAATGACTGAAATTATTAATAGTAAAGAATTTTTAATTTCTATGATAGTTTTAATCGTAGCTGTAATTGTAATTGCTTTAGTAACAATGCTTGCAATTCTAAATAAAGGAGCTTAATGGTTGGAAAAATATATTCAATAAATGCAGGAAAATACTATATTAATGATGAATCAGGAAAAATTCATATTCTTCCAGCTGCAGGCATTTTAAGATATAAAAACACAACTCCAGTTGTTGGCGACTTTGTAGAATTTGACGAAAACAAACATTTAAACTGTATTCTTGAAAGAAAGAATTCTTTAATTAGACCAAAAGTTGCTAATATTGATAACGTATTAATAGTTATGTCTATTGTAGAACCTAATTTTTCAACTTTTTTAGTTGATAAATATATGGCTTATATTGAAGCTAACAATATCGAACCAATTTTAGTTATAACCAAAAATGATATTGATGATTTTGATGCGTGTTCAAAAATAGAAAATGAATATATAAGTCTTGGTTATAGGGTTATTAGTATAAATTACAATAATAATATTTGAATTGAAAAAATTAAATCAATTTTCAAAAAACATACTAATGTTTTAATGGGTCAAAGCGGAGTTGGAAAAACAACTTTAATAAACAAAATAACAAATTCAAACTATTCTACTCAAGAAATTTCTAAAAATGCAAATCGTGGTAAGCATACCACCAGAGTAGTTCAAATTGTAAATGCTTTTGATGGCGAATTAATTGATACACCCGGTTTTTCTTCGCTCGATATTCATTTTTCAAAAAATGAAATAGCTAAATCATTTAAACAATTTAAAGAACTAGGAACTTTTTGCAAATTTAAGTCATGCTTGCATTACAATGAGCCTGAAGAATATTGCAATATTAAATTAAATGTAAAAAATAATGTTATACCATTATTTAGATATGAAAATTACCTTAAGATTTTAAAGGAGATTAAAAATGACAAATAAATATGTTACACCCTCATTATTAAACGTAGAAAAAGATGAAAGACTTTCAATGGCTAATACTTTAATTGATGAAGGTATTAAATGAATCCACTACGATGTAATGGATGGTAAATTTGTTCCAAACACAGCAATTGAATTTGAAGAAATTGAAAACATAAATCAACACGGTAAAAAACATTTAAAAGATGCTCATTTAATGGTAGAAAAACCGCTTGAATTAGTTGAAAAATACTCTAAAATAGTGGATTTCGTAACTTTCCACTTTGAAGCTGAAGACAAGAAAAAAATATTACATTTTTTAAAGAAGAACCATCATTACTATAAAATGGGTATTGCTATTAAGCCAAATACATCAGTTGAAGAAATTACTGAATTACTTCCATATGTTTCATTAGTTCTTGTTATGTCTGTTGAACCTGGTAAAGGTGGTCAAAAATTTATGCCAAATGCCGTTGATAAAATAAAAGAACTAAAACGTTTAAGAGACTTACATCAATATGAATATTTAATTCAAGTAGATGGTGGAATTAATAATGAAACTGGTCCAATATGTTTTAAAGCAGGGGCCGATGCTTGTGTTGCTGGTACATTCTTAGTTAAAAATCCAACTAAAGATACAATTGATACCATTTTGGGTAATCGTCAAAATTAATCTAAACTCTGTTTAGATTTTTTATATACTTATATAAGTAAAGGCAAAAATGAAAATTATTATACATATTTCAGTACTTTTTTTAATAATAGGAATCATATTAACTATACTTTTGAATAAATTTTTAAGAGTTAATGAATTAATTAATAAAGCAAAAGTAAGCAGGAAATATTTTTTAGATAATAAAATCAAAATTGATCAAAAGTTCTTTGACATAGTAATCAAAAAAATATTTGTTCTTCAATTAATTTCATTAATAGCAATTATTATTGGCATATCCTTAATTTTTGCATTGGTTTTTGACGCGATAGGTGAATCAAATTTATTGGGCAAAAATCGCAAAATGTTTATATCACATATAGTTATTTCTTCTGCTTCAATCTTGATCACGACAATTATTGCTATTTTTGTTTTAAATTACTTTAATAAAATCAAAAAAGGCTTGGATAAATGAATTGAAGAAAATCAAACTTTTGAGGAATTTAAAGCCGATACATTAACTAAAATAAAACAATCTCATTATTTTGAAAGATCTTGTTTGTTAGTTTTTTTGATCATGAAAACAAGAACAAGGGATATAGATTCAATAACAAAAATGTTTTGAAATGAATCAAACATAAAGACAAGAATTTAAAAAATAAGCTTTATTATTCAATTATATTAGCTTATAACACAACAACAATTAATAATCAATTTTATAGTTTCAATGATTTATATAATGAATATAAGATATTTTGCGAAAACAACAGTTATATAGCAGGAAAGGAATAAAATGAATCAATTAACATTATCAATGTTTCTATTATTTACTATTATATTAGTAATAGTTAACATTATTCTTGGTCTATTAACAGGAGAAGGCAGACATGCTATATATAAAGCTAATATTGCATCAAAATATTTTATTAAAAATAAATATGCAGTTAAGTCTTCGGTGTTTGAAATTCTAAATGATTCAATAAAGTTTTATTTTAAAGCCATATTAAGTTCAACAATTATTGCAATGGTTCTTTTTGGAGCTTCAGTTTATTTTACTTATAGTGCTTATTACGCATCACATACTGAAAATAATTTCTTTGCATACTGAATTATATTTAATGTTGTTTCTGGGGTTGAAATGATTGCTTGATTGACATATTCAATCTTAAGTAAAAAAGGTATGAAAAGAGCCATTAATTGAGAAAAACTTAATGATGAATTTGAATTTTATACACCTAATCCAGTTAAAAAAACAGGACCAGATATCTTTAAAACTGAACATACTTTTGTAGTTTATAAACCTACTAAATTGCTTTTTAAACATATTAAATGAAAATTCACCAATTCAAAACTTGTTAAGGATTTCACTGGTGTAAAAATCCCAAACCCAAACATTCTTTACTATTGAACAGTCCAAGATTATGATAATTTAAAAATTGATTATAGTCTCGATATATCATACGATCAAGTTCTCGCTCAATACGATAAATTAATTGAAATGATTAAGAAATAATATGAAAACAATTATCATTGATTTTGAAGCTGTTTCAAACCCTTTTTATAAAAAGCTTGGTATCAAAAATTTCCCTGAAAGTTATGAAAGAACCGGGCTTTTCTTATGTTATTCATTAGCTTTTAAAAAAGACTGTTCATCAAAATGACAATATCATTTTTATATTCCTACAGGAAAAAAACTAAATAATTATTTAAACCTAAAAGATTATCTTTTAGAAGATCTTTTTTTATTCATCAAATCAAAAATAAATATACAAAATTGAGATGACGTTGCAAAACAAATACAATTTTTTGGTTGAAACCCTGGACTTGAAAATGCTTTTTTTCAATCTTTTAAACAAACAAAAAAGAAAATTATCGTAAACAATATTTATGACTACACTGAATCTATTTCACTTGATAAATTATTTGAAGGTTCTAAATTTAAAAAATCATTTTTCAAAACAAAATTGAATCACGTTAAACAAAATTATCCTTATAAATTAGCAGAACTTGAAGATAAATGCGGCTTTATTGCAGCTGAATACGGTTATTTTTTACTTATAAAACAAAAAGAAAAATTATGAAAACGACCGTTTAAAAATGTTCGGGATAAATATAAAACTTTTGACTTATTGAGCATTAAAACAATTGTAGAAGAATTATCTCAATATTCAAAATTTGATTCTTTTAAAGAATCGTTTATATACGACCATATTAATCAATTTAATTTATTTCTTAAAGACCTTAAAAATATTAAAAATAAATATATAACTTTGAGAAATAATTTTATACAATTTAATAATTTTGATTGTTGAAAAACAATTAATAAAACAATTTTAAAGCTTTCGCCATTAATTCCTGGTTTAAATAATGGCGAATATTCTATGTCAGATATAAACAGCTTAATTATTAATTTTTTTGAGAACAAAAAACCCGACATCAATACATCATTCATAAAAACTTTTATCAATAAAAACCCGATCAAACTGCTTAATTTGGAAAATATTACACTTCAAAATTTTATCAATCAGTTCAATAGTTTAAATAGTAAACTTGCTGGCATACAAAATTCTAAAATTACAGAAATAAAAGAATTTATTCGTGACTTCTATAATAATTATATTGTTTGTGAACATAATTATTAATATACAGATAATAAAAAAGTAGCCTGGGCTACTTTTCATTTATCTTAATTATTTCTTGTGTTCTAATTCAAGTTTTAGAGCAGCAGATCTAGCAGCTTCTCATACAATTTCACTAAACGTTGGGTGTGGGTGAATTGTGTAAGTTAATTCCTTAACTGTTGTTTCCATTTCCATAGCTAAAGCTATTTCTGCAATATAATCAGTTGCATTCGCACCAACTATATGAGCTCCTAAAATTTGACCAAATTCTTTGTCTACAATTAATTTTACAAATCCTGTTGTTTCATTTGCAGCAATTGCTTTTCCTAAGTATGCAAATAAGTATTTAGAAGTAAAACAGTTATATCCTTGTTCTTTTGCTTCTTGTTCAGTTAAACCGATTGTTGCAATCTCTGGATTTGTGTAAATACATCCTGGAACAGGTTTATTCTTCTTATATTGAATATTATGATGTCCCAAAATATCTGCCACCGCAACCAATGCATGCTGATATGCAACGTGTGCTAATAAGTTTTGGCCAGTAACATCGCCGATAGCATAAACACCTTGTAAGTTTGTTCTCATATGTTCATCAACAACAACCGAACCTCTAGAGTCTATATTTAATCCAATTTGATCAATACTTTCAGTTGCTGGAATTCTACCAACAGCAACTAAATATAAGTCCGCTTTAATTACGTTTACTTTATCGCCTATTTTGTAGACTAATTCATCTTTTTCATTTAATTTTTCAATAGCAGTATTGTAAATAATATCTACATTTGAAGATGTTAATTTCTTAGCTAATTCTGCAGAAATATCTTTATCTAATGTAGGTAAAATTCTATCTTCTCTTTGTAAAATTGTAACTTTTGTTCCGGCTGAACTAAATAATTGTGCAAATTCAACACCAATTACGCCAGCACCCATAATAACCATTGATTTTGGAAGACATTTATCATAGTTGATCGCTTCTCTTGAAGTGATCATAATGCCTTTTTTATAGCCATTTTCAAAACCTTCAACATTTTTAAGTTTACGTGAGTGACTTCCTGTAGCAATAATTATATCTTTCCCATGGTAAACTTTACCATTAACTTTAATAACATGAGAGCCCAAGAATTCTGCGGTACCTTCTTCAATCTTACATTTGGAACTCAACATTAATGTTTTAACGCTTCCAGAAATTTGTTTTACAACTTTATCTTTTCTTGCATGCATCTTAGATCATGTGGCATCTTTATCAATTTTTAAATCTGCAAAGTTCGCTTCAATACCATAATCATTTGCATGTTTTACGTGCTCAAGCACATCAACTGATTTAAGCATTGCTTTAGTAGGGATACAACCTATATTAAGACATACACCACCTCAGAATTCTTTTTCAATGATTAATGTTTTAAGACCTGATTTTCCAGTTTCTTCAGCAGCTAAATAACCACCGGGACCAGAACCAACTACAATAACATCAAACTCTTCATCAATTTTTGCATTACTTTGTTTACCTAATTCAATATTTTGAGCAGGTTGTACAACTGACGAAACTTCCTGTTTTGTAGGAGTAGAAGAATTAAAACTAATATCAATTAACTCGCTTGAATTTGGAGCATCCCCAACCAAACATTTCTCTTCTTCTTTTGGTTCTTCTTTAGTTGGAGCTTGTTCAGAACCACCTAAAACTTCAAAAGTAAAGATTTCTTGACCTACGTGAATAGTTTCACCTTGTTTGAAATTGATTTGTTTAATCACGCCAGAAACCGGACTAGGAATATCAGAAGCTACCTTATCAGTTTCTACACTGAATAATGAATCACCTTCGTTAACCGTTTGTCCTACTGATACATAAATATCACCAACAACACCTTCATGTAGTCCTTCACCAATATCAGCAAATTTGAATACATATTCTGACTTAGAACCTTGCGAAACAGCTGTTTTTGGCTCTTCGACAGTAGTTTTAGCTGGAACATCATCACCCGAATTATCATCGATAGCAAAGATTTCTTGACCTACGTGGATTGTGTCTCCTTTAGCAAACATAATTTGCTTAATCACACCTGAAACAGGACTAGGAATATCAGAAGCTACCTTATCAGTTTCTACACTAAATAATGAATCACCTTCGCTAACAGTTTGACCTACTGTAACATAAATATCACCAACAACACCTTCATGTAGTCCTTCACCTATGTCAGCAAATTTGAATTTATACATATTAATACACTCCTAATAATTCAGGATTTTCTAATAATTCTTTAACTTTTGAAGCAAATTTACCAATTTCAGCTCCATCAATTCATCTATGGTCAGCAGCCACAGTTAAATACATAATTTTACCTGGTACAACTTGTCCGTTTTTGATAACTGCTTCATCCACAATTGCACCAATTCCACCAATAGCAAGCTCTGGATAATTAATAACCGGTACTCCTCATAATGAACCTACAGAACCATAATTTGTCAATGTAAATCCAGCTCCTTTAATATCTGATGGTTTTAGTGTTTTGTTTCTAGCGGCTGCAGCTAATCTAGAAACTTCTTTAGCAATATCAATAACACTTAATTTATCAGCGTTATTAACTGTAGCGGTCATTAAACCAGCTTCAGTATCTATAGCTATACCAATGTTTATAGCTCCTGGATAATCTAAAGTTTGTTTTGTTTCATTATATTTGGCAACAAATTTTGGGAATGAACGAAGAACGATTGCACTTGCTTTGATTATATAAGGTAAGAATGTAACTTTCACATTTTCATTTTTAAGGACAATGTCTTTAATTTGATTTCTTGCATTTCATAAATTAGACATATCAATTCTATGTACTAAATTTGTGTAAGCAACATTGTCTCAAGAATTTACCATTGCTTTTGCAATAGCTTTTCTAATTGGACTAATTGGTTCACTTGAAGCTGTTAAAGTATTCGAAACAGCAGGAGCAATGCTTGACGAAACCGGCTCTGAAACAGACACTTTAGGCGAAGCAACAGCAGGTTGTGCTTTAAAGTTTTTAATATCATCCATTAAGATTCTGCCATCTATTCCTGTTCCTACTACTTGTGAAATATCAATTCCCATTTTTGCAGCTAGAGCTCTAGCAATGGGTGTAGATTTTATACTCATAATATCTCCTTTTAAAATATTTTATTAATATTTAAAGTTAATTACTTCATTAATCTTTTCAATAATTTTCTTATCATCAATACAGTGGAACATTTCACCCTTTGCAAGCGGAACAGTAATATCATAACCTGTACAACGAGTCATCGGAGCTCTTAAATATTCGAATGCTTTTTCGTTAACTCTTGCCATAATTTCTGCAGAAACAGAAAATGATTTTACAGCTTCATGAACAACTAATAATCTACCTGTTTTCTTAACACTTTCAATAATAGTTTTTGTGTCAAGTGGTTTAATAGTTCTTAAATCAATTAATTCGATTGATACGCCACTATTTGCCGATTCATACTGTTTTATAGCATTAATACTATCAAATACTTGTGCTCCATATGTAACTAATGTTAAATCTTTACCTTCTTTAATCACATTAGCTTTACCAATTTCAACAGTATAAGCTTCAGCAGGAATTTCTTGTTTACCAGCACGATAAATTTTCTTGTTTTCTAAGAAAATTACTGGGTCCGGATCATTAATAGCAGCTAATAATAAACCTTTTGCATCATATGGGAATGCAGGCATAACAACTTTAACTCCTGGAACATGTGCATAAATAGCTTCAATAGCTTCTGAGTGGTGTTCCATAGCTTTAATTCCACCGCCCATTGGCATTCTTATAACCATAGGCACTCCAAATCTTCCTCTTGATCTATTTCTTCAACGAGCAGCATGTGTAAAAATTTGTTGCATTGCAGGATATGAGAAACCTTGGAATTGAATTTCAGCAACAGGTCTTAAACCAGCAATAGAAGCACCAATTGCAGCTCCAGCTATAGCCGCTTCACTAATTGGTGTATCTCAAGATCTAGAAACCCCATATTTCTTTTGAAGGTTTTCAGTAGCACGGAAAACACCACCTTCAACACCAGCATCTTGTCCGTATGAAACAACTCTAGGATCATTAGCCATCGCAATATCTAAAGCATTGTTAATCGCTTGAATATTATTAACAGTAATTTTTTCAGACATTATTTGCCTCCTTTAATTTTGTTTCAATATGCTATAGCTTCTGCTCTTTGTTCAAGTAAATCATCGTCAAGTTTTTCGTATGTATAATCAAAAATATCTTCTAATTTTGAATTAATATTTTTTAGTGATTCTTCATAAGTCACCTTAACTTGTTTCAATGCATCTTCTCAAATAGTTTTAATTTGAGCATCATCAATAATTTTTTTACTCTTTAAATAGTTTTCAATTCTATGCATTGGTTCTCATTTTTCGGCTTCTTTTTCTTCTTCAGTAGTTCTATAAAGTTTAGGGTTATCACTTGTTGTGTGAGGGCCTTGTCTTCAGGTTACAAATTCAACAATAACAGGCTTACTTTCATTTCTTGCATACGAAATAGCCTCATTTATAGCTTCATACGATGCAAGAAGGTCGTTACCATCAACTCTAATTCCTGCACAACCAAAAGCATGAGCTTTAGCGGCTAATGTTTTACTTACTGTTTCAGCACTATTTGGCGTAGAAATTGCTCATTGGTTGTTATTTATACAGAATACCGCAGGTCAGCCTTGTACAGTAGCCATGTTTACGCCTTCAGAAAACTCACCTTCTGTAGTTCCACCATTTCCAATAAAACAAACTGCCACCGCACCTGTTTTAAGCTCTTTTTGGGCATAAGCTACGCCAGCACATTGGCTTATTTGAGTACCGATAACAATATTTGCAGGAAGCACATTTAAATCAGCAGGAATATGATTTCCTCATTCTTGACCGTTTCAATATGAAATTAAATTAAGCATTGGTACACCCAATCTAAGCATTAAAGCATTCGATCTAAAAGCAGGTAAAAATCAGTCTTTTTTCTGCATTGCCATACCAGTGGCGATTTGTAACGCTTCTTCACCGATGTTAGGTGGGAATGTTAGCATTCTACCCTGTCTTTGTAGTTGTAACATATATGTATCTTGTTGTCTTGAAAGCACCATTCATTTATATGCATCAAGTAGCTCTTCGTTTGTCAGTGATGACTTATTTTTAGTATCTATTAATTTTCCATCGATATCTAAGAATCTGATTATTTCATCAGGATTATCCATAATTTTATCGACATTGACGTATTTATATTTCATAATACTCCTTGTAGGTTCATTAAGTAGATATAAGATTATAATCTTAACTACATTTATAATTTTATTCTTATATAAATAGGGTTTATGCTTTTGAATAAATTGCATATAAAAAGTGGAATTTTTTGCACACATTACATAAAATAATATTTTTAGTAAAAAATTTTTAAATTTCAAAAAAGTAATTTTTTTATTTTAAGGTTAAAATAAGTAAAGTCTAAAAATACTATAAAACAGTCTAATAAGTTAAATAGCTAAATTATTAAATATTAGTATTTAGCTAATTAAAAAACTCATTTTATACTATAATATACAATGAGTATTTAAAATAGATATATCTAATACTCCTTGACCAAATAAGGTCCTGATGTCCATAAGGAGAAAAATGAACAAATACGAAATTATGTTAGTTGTTGATCCAGCTATCGATAGCGTTATGGCTACAGAATTAGTTGAATCAGTATTTGGTAAGAAAAACATTGTTAAAGCTGACAAACTTGAACAAACTACATTAGCTTACCCAATTAACAAATCTACAAAAGCACAATATATGCTTTACTTATTAAATGCTGAAAGATCAGTAATTTCAGAATTTATTCGTAAAAGCAACATTACTAAATTCATTTGAAGACATTTAGTAATTAACTTAGACACAGAAAAAGGTTACGAAAAAAGCAAAAAGCCTCGTAAAAATGTTATTTCTAAAGAAGCAAAAGTTGCTAAATCTGCAAACACCAAAAAAATAGTTGAAACAATCAATAAGATTTCAAAATCAAAAACTGAAAAACCTGCTCAAAAAGTTTCAAAAAATTCTGAAGCTAAAGATGCTGAATAATTTTTATCAAGAGTCTGTAAATGAATAAAGTATTACTTGTTGGAAGATTAACTGCAGATCCAAAATTGTTTTCATCTCAAAATGGCAATCAATTTACGCAATTTTCAATTGCAGTCAACAATAGAACTTCAAAAGATAGTAATAATGTTGATTTTATACAATTAATTGCTTGGGATAATATTGCTAAATTTGTCGTAGACTACTTATCTAAAGGTGCATTAATATCAATTGAAGCTAAGTTATCTACAATAACTCGTCAACAAAATGGCAAAAATTTAAGAAACATTATGGTAACTGCAACATCTATTCAAGTTTTGGAATCAAAAAGCAAAATTCAACAAAGACAAGAAATTACAAACTCAGTTTCATCAGAAGAAAAAAACCTACAAAACAGCGATAATGGTCAAAACTATTACACTGATTGAGTAGAAATAGATGATTAATAAAGGAGATAAAATGGCAAATTTTAAATTAAAGAAAAATAGAAACTTCAAGCGTAGATGTGATCTTTGCGATCTTCATATTGATTATGTAGACTATAAAAATGTAGAATTTATCAACAAATTTATAACAGGTACAGGCCAAATTAAACCTCACTCAGCAACCGGAACATGTGCAAAACACCAAAGAAAAGTTGCAAATGCAATCAAAAGAGCTCGTTTTATTGCTTTAATCCCTTATATGAAAGACCGTGTTCGTGTTTTAGTAAGTGCTTCTAAAAAAGAAACAGTTAAAAAAGAAGAAAAATAATTTCTTCCTTTCTTATAAATATAAATTCACCATTTTGGTGAATTTTTTAATATAAAAATGTCTCATTAAAACGAGTCAAATAATTAAGCAAGTTCTTTTAGGCTATTTAAAGCAATTTCAAACATTAATGAAAATTCTAATAATCTTTCATCACTTGTCATAGAGTCGCCAGTAATTAAATTTTCAGAAACACTTAATAAAGCCCCAGCTTGTTTTTTGCATCTTTTTGCAGTAGAAAATAGTGAAAAACATTCATTATCGACAGTTTGACATTTTGTAATTTTAATCGTGTCTTCAAGTGGCCTTAAACTATAAAAAACATCAGTAGAGTGACAGTCAATTTCTTTTAATGAAATATTCATTTTTTCTGCAGAATGTTTTAAAGCATTTAAAACTTTAACACTAGGATATTCATCATGTGATAATTCGCCAGTCATTAATTCAACAAAACCTAAACCATCAGCATATGCTCTTTTAACTAAAACCGGCTGTTTTATAGATAAATCAGCAACATAAGAACCAGTTGAACCTACTCTAATAATTGTTTCAACATCGTAGAAAGTATAAAGCTCATAAGCATAAATACCCATAGATGCAGAACCCATTCCACTAGCTCCTATTGTTACAGGTATTCCATTGAATGTCCCAGTATAAAAATAAACATTTCTCACTGATGAAACTAACTTCGGATCTTTTAAAAATTTTTCAGCCATATATTTGGCTCTCAAAGGATCTCCAGGCATTAAAACTATTTTAGCAATTTCGCCTTTTTGGCAGCTAATATGTGGTGTTGGCATATTTTTTCCTCCTAAAAACAATATTTAAAATTATATTACAAATAAAAAACGAGCTATCTAATCCATTCATTTGTATCAAGGTTATAAATTTGACTTGGACTAGCACCTGTTGGACCAAAATCAAAAATATTTTTTACGTTCGGAAATGTTTTGGAAGCTTCTGATATTTTAATTGGTGGCTCACCAGAAATATTTGCACTCGTTACATACATAGGTCCATTTTTAAGTAAATATTCTAATAGTTTTTTGTTATTAGGCATTCTAAAACCTTGACCATTAACTATGACCGAAAAGGCTCCTGGCCAGTACTTTTCGGCAAATTTTACTGCTTTATCATTAAACTCTTTAAATGTTTCAGCTTGTTCAATGGAACCCACTAAAATCATTATTTTTTTGTTTAGAGGTCTTTTCTTCAAAAAATAAATACAATCTAAAGTATTTTGGCAAATAGGTCCGCCAATTCCAGTTACTGTATCAGTTGTACAAACAAAAATATCTTTAAAATCCATTTCACCTCTTTGAATAATAATTTATATATTAATATATAATTTTAATATGAATTTACGAAAGAAATTACTTTTTTACATCAGTTTTAGTATTGTTTTTCTAATTTTATCAATCGGATTTGGCGTAATAATTTACTTAAACAAAAACCTGCATAGCTTAATTATAGGTTTATTTGGCTTAATAATTGGAGTTTGTGGGACTGGTATTTTTTCACTTCTTAGTTTGAAAAAATACATGTATAAAAATTCAATTACTAAGAACTCATTTAATCATTTCATTGATGAAATTATTAACTATAACTCTATTGGAACAATAATTTATGATACTGATTTTGTCATTCTTTGAACAAGTTTATTTATCCAAAACCGTTTCGGAAAAAACTTAATTGGAACAACACTAAATGAGTTTTTTGAACTAATCGGCATCAAATTTGACATTAAAAAAAGTAATATTTCTTTCAAATATGAAAAATCAAATTATATTCTTGACATCTGACCACTAAAAAATTGCATTAGTATCCGTGATAATTCAATCGAACAAAATATGTTAGATATATATAATAATGAATCAGCTGTTGTTGGTGAAATTGAAATTGATAACTATAGTTTATATCGTTCTATTTTATCAGAAGAAGAATTATATAACGTAAACAAGCATTTTATAGCCTTGTTGGATAATTTGGTTGCAAATTATAATTTCGTTTATAGACAATATACCAATGGTAAATTCTTAATTTTTACAAACGCAGAGTCAATAAACAAAATGAAGGAACTCAACTTTAACTTCTTTGCTAAATTACACAATGCATTAAAAGGAACTACACAAAGCAATTTCATAATGTCTTGTTCGGCCGGTTTTGCGTTAGGTTTTAGCAGCTTAACTGAAAAAATGGAGCAAGCAAAATCCGCTCTACTACAAGCTCAAAGTAGAGGTGGAGACCAAGTAACAATTGTTTCAAATACCGATAGACCCAGATACTTTGGTTCATCAAGCGAAATTCTATATGACATTAGTAGGACGAGAATTGCTAATATTGCAAATGTAATTGAAACAAAACTTAAAGATCAAAAAATTAAAAACGTTTTAATTTATGGACACACAAAGGCAGACTTAGATGCCTTAGGTAGTTCTTTGGGTATTTGATCACTGGCAAAACAATTTGGAAAAGAAGCCTATATTTGTTCAACAACACAGGATAATACAACCAAAAAAGCTATAGACAAGCTACTTCCGAAAAATAATGAAATAATAATAAAAACTCAACAAGCTAATAAATTGACAGATAAAAATACATTAGTATTCCTTGTAGATAACTCAGATACAAAAAGAACAGATAATCCTGATTGTATCTCTGGTGCAAATGTTAATAACATATTTATATTAGATCACCATAGATTAGGAACAAATATTGATTTCTGCCCAAAAACAAATAGATATATTGATTCAGCTGCGTCAAGTGCCTCTGAAATAGTTTGTGAAATTATAATGTTTATCAAAAAACACATTAAATTAGAGCCATTCGTCGTTCAAATGTTACTAAATGGTATTTATTTAGATACATTACAATTTACTAAGCACGTGAATGCAAGAACATTTATTGCAGCTGGATGACTCGAAGAACGTGGAGCCGATTCTGCTAAAAGTAGCGAAATTCTTAAAATTGATGAACAAACTCAATTAAAAATTAATGAAGTTCTTCAAAATATTCAAGAAATTAAACCGGGATATTTCCTGGCATATAAAGATATTCCCCTTTCAAACGACGTTATTTCTATCGCTGCAGAGGAAATCTTAAAAATCAGTGATAGAAAAGCTGCGTTCGTAGTGGCTAGATTAGAAAATGAAAAAGTGTATAAATTAAGTGCTAGAAGTTTTAATGTTAACGTTCAACTAATTGCAGAAGAAGTTGGCGGAGGCGGTCACTTCGGAACAGCTGCTGCCACAAGTAATGAAAACTTTGAAACATTTATAGATAATATAAAACAAGCGATTGTGAGTGTAAGAGATGAAAGTAATTTTGATTAAAGATTGTAAAGATGGTAAAGCCAATACAGTGGTTGAAGTTTCTGATGGATATGGACTAAACTACTTAGTGAGAAATGGTTTTGGTGTTGTTTACAATGAAAAAAATAAAAAAGAATTAGATAAAAAAATAAGTATTCTAATTGATAATGAAATGAACGTAAGACGTGAAGCATTAACAGAAAAAGAAAAGCTTGAAAGAGAAACTTTGAAATACGAGCTCAATGCAAATATTGATGCTAATGGTAATTTAAACGTTCACGGTGCTATATCTACTAAAGATCTAATGAAAGAATTAAACCATAAAGGCTATAAATTAGACAAATACGCAATACAAAAAATACATTTACTTACAGAAGGAATTCATATTGTAGATGTTATAGTTTATAAAGATATTATTGCGAAATTAAAAGTGGAAGTAAGAATACATGTCCACCAATAATAATTATATGGTCTCTAAATTTTCCAAACCATACATTGAAAAAGCCTTATTGGGATTAGTGTATATACAAGATAGATGTGCCAGCTATGTAATTCCCTATTTAACTAGGGAAGATTTTACAATTCACGAAAATGCCTGCTTTTTTGACATTTTATTTGATTTGTTTTCATCAAATACTTCTATAAATTATGAACAAGTCTTATTGTTAGCCCAAAAGAAAAAGTACAGTTTCATAAATTTTGCCTTTATTAGTGATCTAGAAATAAACGCTGGTTTAACTACCAATATAACAGCTAATATTAAAGAACTTGTAAGACTTACAAAATTAAGAACTTTAGAAAGAAAGCTTAACGTTGTTTTAAATCAAATTCAAGCTGATGTGGAAATTGACGAAGAAGTTGTTATTGGAGAAATTCAAAATTTACTTTTAGACCTTGATAAAAATGCTTCAATGCAAAACTTTATTAGTTCAAAAGAGGCTAGTGATGAAATGCTTAAAGAACTTCATCATAAAAGAACAATGGGTCCAAATGATATCAGTGGAATAGCTACAGGATTTTTGCCTATAGATATGAATACCCAAGGTTTCCAACCTGGTGAATTAATTATTATTGCTGCTCGTCCAGCTATGGGTAAGACTGCATTTGCCTTAAATATAGCTAATAACGTTGCATTAAAACACAAAAAAGTTGTATTTTTCACTTTAGAAATGACTGCTACAAGTTTAATGACTCGTTTATATGGTATCAATACCGAAATTGATTTATTTAAATTTAAGCAAGCTAGCTCACTAAGTGACAATGATATGCTGAGAATTGAAGCTGTTAGAAGAACTTATATTAATAAATTAGATTTACTTATTGACGAATCATCTGATAATGATATTAATAATTTAATTTGAAAATGTAGAAGATTAAATAAAATTAGCGGAATTGATTTAATAGTAGTTGACTACTTGCAACTTTTATCTGGTTCTGATAGTTCAAGAAGTAGAGATAGCCGCCAAACCGAAATTTCAAAAATTTCACGTGCTTTAAAAACCTTAGCTCTTGAGTTAAAAGTCCCTGTTATTGCACTTAGTCAGTTAAGCCGTGAGGTTGAAAAACGTGAAGATAAACGTCCATTATTATCTGACTTACGTGAATCGGGAGCTATTGAACAAGATGCTGACATTGTAATGTTCTTATACAGAAAAAATTATTACAAGAAGAAAAAAGAAATAGCTGAAGTCCAATTAGAACAAGGTGATATTGGCGATGTTACAGAAGTTATCATCGCAAAACACAGAAATGGTCCCACAGATGACTATAGATTATTCTTTAGAATGAACTGTGGTAAATTTATGAACCCTCTTTGAGAAGTAGATGATAACATTAACTCTAATTCAACTTTTGGAGACGATGAATAATGAGTATAGGTCTGAAAATTGCATTATTAGTTTCAATGTTAATCTTGCTTGTTTTAAGTGGTATTTTTAGTGCTTGCGAAACCGCTTACACCGCTTTAAATCCCGGCAAAATTGAAAATATGATTAACAACAAGGAATTTGGTGGAAAAGTTATTAAGAAACAATATAAATTTTTCAACCAAACATTAAGCACAATATTAATTTGCAACAATATTGTTAATATTGCAGCTTCTTCTATCATTTCATACGTTTTAAGCACCTGGTTACTAGCGGGCATGGAAAATGCAGGTAAATATAATGTTATTATATCAACTGCCGTAATGACCCCAATCATAGTGCTTTTCGGTGAAATATTACCAAAATTAGCAGCTAAAAAACACCCTGTTGGAACTGCTAAAACATTTTGTTATTTATTGGAAGCTTTATACTATATTTTTTGAATTTTTACGTATCCAATAAGCAAGATTGGTAAAAAAATTTATATAACTAATACCGAAGATGACGTTAAAGGTTTAATTGATGTTGCCAAAATGAAGGTGTTTTAGAAGCTAATGAAAGTATTATGGCTCAAAATGCTTTAGATTTAGACAGCACTAAAGTGTCTAAACATTATGTAAAACTTAAAGATGTTTATTCAATTGAATGAAACGCTTCAGTTTCTGAAGCTTTAGCTATTTTCAAAGATACAAACTATAGCAGATTGCCTATAAAAAAGGGAGATTCGCCAATTGGTATTGTCCATTTAAAAGATATTTTTCACCTTAAAAAAGGTAAAGTTATTAACTATTTAAAAACTATTCCATATGTTTCAATGAACTTTTCACTTTCTACAGCACTAGAAAAAATGAGAAGAACAAAATCACAAATGGCTTTTGTAACTAAAAATACAACAAGTGGAGAGGTAATTGGAATTATTACAATGGAAGACATTCTTGAAGAGATTGTTGGTGAAATATATGACGAATTTGATTCTGAAGAATGAGAAGACTTTTTTGAAATTAGTTTAGAACTTTTCCACGTGTCCGGAAAAGTTAAAATGAAGGAAATCATTAAACGTCTTGAAGTTGATTTAGAATTAGAACAAGAAGTAGAAAACCAAACATTATACGAATTTTTAAGTTCAAAATCTAAAACCGAATTACGTAAAAACTTCAAATATGAAATGAAAGATGTGAGTTTTAAAGTTCTTTCTGTAAACCCTAAAGATAAGAAAAATATTAAAGTTGAAATTGAACTTGGAAATGAAATAGATCTTTCAAATGAAACAGATAATGAAACTAAAGAAATAAAAATTGAAAAATCTAGAAAATAATAATTTTAATATGCGTAAGCATATTTTTTTAACTGTTTTATAGTATTTTTAGTAAAAACTAAATATAAAGATTATTTTAAAAAAATGTTTTTATATAACGTCGTTTAAAGTATAATATTTTTACATTCGCAAATGTAGTTCAATGGTAGAACTCCAGCCTTCCAAGCTGGTCATGCGGGTTCGATTCCCGTCATTTGCTCCATTTGTTTAAATACACCATTACTTCTTAATTGAAGTAATTTTTTTATAAAAAATAGACCTCGCAAGGTCTATAAATTAATCAACAATTTTAAGTCAAGGAAGGTTAGATTCTCTAATTTCAAGAGGTTGTAATAATTTAAGTGTTTTATTTTTATTAACTTTGTCCGTAATTACAATAATTACATCACTCTGTACTCCAGCTTCCTTAATTTTATTTAAGTCAACAGTAGCTAAAACATCGCCGTGTTTAACCTCATCGTTTAATTTAACATTTGAAGTAAAACCAAGTCCATTCATTTTAACTGTATCAACGCCAATGTGAACTAAAACTTCTAAACCATTTGGGGCTGAGATACCATAAGCATGTTTTGTTGGGTAAGCAACAATAATTTTTCCGCTTATTGGCGAATGTATTTCAATTTTGCCTGTTTCTCTTAGTAATTTAACTGCATAACCTGAACCTAATAAGCTAAATGCATCATCGCTTAAATCACTAAGTGATTCTCTTAAGCCATGGCAAGGTGAATAAATAATTGAATAGTCTTCTTGTTCTTCTTTTTCTTGATATGAATCACTTAAAAAGTTTTCTGTTGAAACAATAATTTTGTCTGATACTTCTTTTTTAAGGGTGTCTACGGAATTTTTAATTTCTAAGTTTAACTCTTCAGCAACAGGCCCGAATTTAGCCTGAACGTGTTTTTTACCAATCATAATAATTTCAGTTGCACCTAAAGCTTTCAGTTCTTTTTCGTTAACTAAAGCTGTGTTTTTAACATCATATCTCAATCTAGCGGCACAGTTATTAAATCCTGTAATATTATTAATTCCTCCAAAAGCATCAACTAGCTTTCTAACTCTTTCAGAAACAAATACTGGTTTTTGAGTTTCTTCTTGTTTTTTGCTCTTACAAAAGTGTTTTTTTCATCATTCACGAAATGACATTGGTTCTCCTTTTTAAATGCTTAATATTAACATCATAATAATATATTATAAAATTAGTAGTAAATTCATATAACTCATTAATTATGGCACAAATATGTAAATATTTACACCAATAAATTTTTTTTATTATATTTAATAAATTAAATATTAAATATAACTTTATAATATTTGCGAATATCTAAAATAATATTAATTTATATTAAAATATATGCATATATATGACTTTTTAAATTTATTAATAATTATATAAAATATGAAAAATTAAAACTGAAAGGAATAATATGAAAATAGCTTTTTTTGACGCTAAAGAATATGACAAAAAATATTTTGATTTAATCAATAACGGAAGGCACGAAATAGTTTATTTTGAAGAAAACTTGAACATTACAAACGTGTCAAAAACTAAAGGTTTTGACGCCGTTTGTGGTTTTGTTAACACTTACGGGGATAAATATATTCTTGAACTATTAGCAAAAAATAATGTTAAAGTTTGACTTCAAAGATCGATGGGTTATAACAAAGTTGACTTAGCTAAGGCAGAAGAGTTAGGAATTAATGTTTTTAGAGTTCCAAACTATTCAGCTGAAAGTGTTGCTGAATTTGCAGCTGCTTTATTAATGACTTTAAACAGAAACATATCTAAAGCCATTCAAAGAGTAAGAAATTACAACTTCTCATTAGATAACTTAGATGGTAAGGCTATTTACGGTTCAACAGTCGGAGTAATTGGTTCAGGTAAAATTGGTCAATGCTTCATTAACATTATGAAAGGTATGGGAGCTAAAATTCTTGTTTTTGATACCTTCTGCGAAGCGAATAACCCTAATTTAGCTAAAGAAATGGGATTTGAATTTGTTCCTTTCACTAAATTAATTAAAGAAAGTGATTTTATTTCGTTGCATGCTCCATTATTACCTTCAACAAAATACATCATTGATAAAGATGCTGTAGATTTAATGAAAAAAGGCGTAATTATTATTAACACTGCTAGAGGTGAATTAATTGACATTAAGGCAGCTTTATATGGTTTGGAAAATAATATTATTAGAGGGCTTGGCTGTGACGTTTTAGACAGAGAAGAAGGCCGTTTCTATTCAGATATTTCTAAACACGCTAAAGAATACGAAAAGATTGACCCTGAATGAAAAGAATTAATTTCAAACGAAAATGTTATAGTTACATCTCACCAAGCATTCTTGACGGATACAGCTTTAACACAAATTGCTAAAATCACTTTAGATAATGCTGATATGGCTCAAAATGGAGACTTTTCAAAAGCATTAAAATTATTAGACAATGGAAAGGTATTAAACGGTTAGTTAAATGTTTAACTTCTTCAAATTTTCTAAAAAAACTAGAGAACATGCCGAACAACCTAAAAACGGTAAAACTTGAACAATTCACATGTTAAGTGAATTGTTCGGAACTATCTTTATTTCTCTAGGTTTAGCAGGATTATCTTTATATGTTAATGGCAAAGCCTTAGAACACTGATTCTTATTACATAATATTATTGTTGGTTTCTTTGCTGGATTTATTATTGTTGGTGCCTGCTTATTCATCTTTTTAAGATGAAGTTGTGATTTAAACCCTGCTGTTACAATCTATAGATGATTTAACGGCACAAATACATCTAAATATGCTATTGCCAAAATAGCCATTCAAATGGTTGGTGCAGTTGTTGCTGGTTTAATTATTTATGGTTTAGGATTATTAACAAATGGTGGTAATGCATCAAATGCAGCTATAAGTGCTGCTAATTCAGCAAATAAAGACTTTTTAGCTTTCAATAATACAGGCAAGCAAGCGTTAATTGGAGGATCATTATGAATCTTCTTCGGCGAAATGGTTATGACAGCTGTATTATTATTCCCAATTTTCAGCCCAAGAATTGATTCAAAATATAGAGATGTTATGATTTTATTCATTATTTCTCTTTCAGTTTGATTAGGTATCTTATTAGGTTCAGCAGCTATTAACCCAGCTCGTGGATTAGCACAACAAGTTCCAGATTTATTCTTTGGTTTTAAAACTCAATCAACTGCATCAAAATATTTTACTAGTCAAAATATGATGCTAACAGACTTATTATTAGCAACCTTTATGATGATGCTTGGTGATATTTGTGCTCCATTCTTCTATGCATTAGTACAAGGATTTACAGAAAAATACTTTGTTAACTTTGTTAATAATACAATTGCATTTAAAAATAACAAGAGACAAAATATGATTTCAAACTTTGATTTAGAACAAGCTAAAAAAAATAATTCAGAAACCAAAAACACTGATTCAAAGTAATTTTAGGAAAACAAAAAATAACAGTTTTATGCTGTTATTTTTAAATATTTATTTTAGTTAGTTTCCGCCATTGCTTGTTTAAGTTGTTCGACTAAACTTTGCATTTCTTTAGTATCTTCAGTAAATTGTTCTACTCTTGAAGCCACAGCAGCCTTTTTATGAAGTTCATTTATTTTATTAACAGGAGCTCAAATTTTTTGTTTTTGTTCTTGACTTAAAGAATTTTCTTTAGGTTTATATTGATTAAATCAAACGTTAGTATATTCTTTGTAAAGCGAGTCATATGGATTTATAGTTTCTCTTCACATTTTAGATAAACTACTATTAGTTTGCCATAATTCATTACCTTTAGTCATAAATTCATCATAATTGCCATCATAAATATTAGCTTTAAGATTCTTAACTTCAGGGAGCAATTGTTCCATTTTTTCCACAACATCTTTAATTAAAACATAATGACTTGAGAAAGGTTTATAGTAGCCAATATTAGTTTCAACTGCAGAAATTACTTGGTCAAACATATCTTGGCTACCTTTCATTTTGAATAAAACAACATTAACTTGGTGGAAAGCTAATAAGTATTGATAATAATCATTTCTTATATTGTTAATTAATTGGCTAAAGTTATTAGATTCTAATACGTTTTTAATTGCGTTTCATTTTGCAGTAGTATTATCAATATCTTGTTGAAGTTTTTCAGCACTAATTTGTAAACGATCTCTTAAAGCTTGCGAAGTTTCTAGCATTGCTTTTGTTTTTCTAGCTTTATCCATATCAGAAGTATAGCTTTGTTCAACACTTGTAAAGATTCTTTGGAATAATTGCATTACTTGATATTTATAGTGATCGTAATGTTTCATAAATTCTTCATAAGTACTTTCATTGAAATGAGTTCTTAAGTAGTTATTAATACCATCTAAATCGTTTAATTGAGTTGCATAAGTATTAAAGTTTGAATCAGTTTTGATTCCTTGAATTTTTGTAAAATCACTTAAAGAACCTTGAATAGTAGCTTGTCAAGTAGTTTGTTGATTTTCTAAAGTTGTTGATAACGTATTAGCATCAATAGCTGCTGTATAAACGCCATTATTTAATTGAGCATTATTTAAAACATCCATAATTTGTTCAATATATCCTGGAGTAGTATTAATCACAGCTTCGTAATTTTCTTTGTTTGGTAGTTGGTTCATTAGCTGAACATTTTCTTGCATACTTTGGATATTTTGAATCACATTAGGGATATTATTATTTGCATTACCAATTGATGTACCTGGATTTTCATAAAGATCTCATCCACTTGGGTTTAAGTTAGAAGCATTTTCATTAATTAATTCATTTTGTTGATTAACAACTGCTAAAACAGCATCGTAATTATTGATATCAGATTTTAATTTTTCTTCAGCAATTCTAATTGTTTCGTTAATTAATTCAAATGCTTTTGTTCAGTATTGTGTATTGCCATTATTGGCAGCTTGAGTTTCTAATGATTTAACATTGTTTTTACTAATTTCAATTAAATTTTGATAGAAAGGATACATTCCAGCAACATTAGGGATATTTTGAACTTCATTATTAGACTTTTGTAATAAGGTGTTTAGTTCTTCTTTTGTTCTAGCATCATTTAATTCTCTGGTGATAGATGAAACTGTTTCATTGATATGTTTTACAACAGAAACATAAAGATCTTTATCAGGTCCTTGATTATATTTAGGTAGCATGTTGCTAATTTGTGTAATATCAGATTCAATTTGCGAAATTAAATTATTTCTGTTTTCTAATAATTGAGGTCATTCATCAGAAATTGTGCTATATTCACCAGCTAAATTACCTATAATATCGTTTAAGTTATCTTTATTAGCTTCTAATCGTTGTAATAAAGCATCTAATTGATTAATGGTTGAAACAGCTATATCGTTTTTATTTGTGTTTTTGTATGGTTCTACAGTATTCTTTAAATTAACTATAGCTTGTTTTAAAGAGCTGTAATCATATGAAACACTTTGGTTATATCAAGTAGTAAAGTTTGTTATAAAAGTGTATAAAACCTTTATTTGTTCAGTAGCTAAATTTTGATTCTTTGTAGAATAAGCCACTTTAGCATCATTTACCAATTTAGCTATATCATAGGTATACTGGCCAAATTGAACAGGTCCATAACTTAAAGTGTTTGGATATTTTTTTACCAATTTATCTATTTCAGTAATTTTAGAAGCTAAATTATCTTCTTCGTTTTGTCAAATACCTATAGAAGATAATAATTTAGAAATTTCATCGTTTAAATTAGCAAATTCAGCAGGTGATTTCGTTTTAGATAAGGTTGTATTAAACTGTGTTAATTTACTTGTTAATTCCGAAATAATTCCAGTATATCTTTCTTTTTCGCTACTTGAAGATAGTTCTAATTTTTTAGTTTTAACTCTTTGAATTTGTGATTCAGAAAAACTTCTATCGCTATTGTATTGAGCGATTGTTTCTTCAGTAATTACTTTTATTTCTTGTAATCCAGTTAAAAACTGAACCTGAGTTTTTATAGGATTAGCTGAATCATATTCTGCTTTAATGGTTTCAAGATTACTTAATTGTTTTTCACTAAAAGCAATAGATAATTTTGATTGATTACTATTTATTAGTGTTTTTATCTCATTATATAAATTATTTAATTGTGTTTTATTAATGGTTCCATCATTATTATTCGGCTTAGCTTTTTTATTATTTTTCAAAGTTTCACCAATCACAACAGCAGTTGCTACAGCTCCACCGACTGCTATAGCCCCTAAGGTTGAACCTAAGATAATTTTTCCTTTTTTAGTCATATTAATTCCTTTATATTTCAAATATATTTTAATTATATTAAAAATATATTTTTACTAGTTATTAGTAAAAATTACCATATCAGATCTTCAAAATAATAAAAAACGCCTGTTTTATAGGCGTATTAGACAAACATTTTTTGCAATAAAGCTTTTTTGATGTCTTTGAGTTTAGAAAGTTTTTTATTGGTGAGGGTGATTAGTTTATCAACGGCAGTCAAAAATTCAGCGATTTTTAACTGTTCCATTTCATTATTTGAATATTTAACTTCAAATAATGAAAGATTAGATTTTTGAATATTAGGAAGACCAGTTCCAATTCTTAAACTCATTATTAAATCTTCATTAGATTTTAATAATTCGTACAAAAATTTGTTATTTAATTTTGAATTTAATAATGAATAATTATGTCCTCCGCTCCAAAAGTTTTCAAAGTTATATATAACAAAGCCGCAAGAGTTTCCACCTTCACTGATAGTAACGGTATCATGCGGAGTATTGAAATTATCGGTGTATCCAGATGGCACGACACCACCATTTAAAACATAATATTTGCCAAATGACTTCATATCTTTTAAATTTAATTGATCACCTTTAACTATTGATGATAAATTTGATAGTATATTTTTATCTCAATTTTCTGAAAAGTTTTTAAACCTAATCTCAGGAACTAGTTTTCCTTCAACAGGAAACATTTTATTAAGTAAAGACTTTTTAACATCTTTTAATTTGTCTAATTTATTGTTAGTTTGAGTAATTAAGTTATCAATGTTTTTGAAGAATTCACCTATTTTAGATTGTTCAACTTCATTATTTGTAATACCTATTTCAAATAATGAAAGTGATGATTTTTGAATATTCGGAAGACCTGTGCCAATTCTTAATTCCATTATTTCTGATTCTTTATTTTTTAAAGAACCATATAAAAATTTGTTATTAATTTTAGAATTTAATAATGAATAATTGTGCCCACCACTTCAAAAGTTTTCTTTGTTATATACGACATAACCGCAAGAATTTCCGCCTTCGCTAATAGTTACGGTTCCTGATAAAGTATTGAATTTATCAGTGAACCCAGAAGGTTCAACGCCACCATTTAAGACATAATATTGACCAGATTGAATCATATTTTTTATGTTTAATTGTTCACCTTTAACAATTAAAGCAATTTCTGAAAGATTTTTAAACTTTCAGAAATCTGTATACCCCCTAAACCTAACCTCAGGCACCATTCTTTTATTACTCATATTAATAAAATAATAACATAATAAATTTATATTTATTATGCAGTTTATAACTCTAAAAGCTTAAAAATAAACTAAAATTATGTTATGCAATTAACTTGAGTTGAATATTTATCTTACACTGCAATTATTATGATTGCTTTAGCTTGTTTAATTATTCAAGCTTTTATGTGATATACCTTGAGATCTAAAGAAAATTATGAAAAAACTAAAGAGCTAAATATATGGAAAAGAAATGTAGCATTACTAATAATAACAGCCATATTATCTCTATGTGTAGCATACCCTTGATATATGTATGAAACTATTAAGCAATTACAACTTTATTTAGCCTCTAAAAACCCTGATTGATCAATTATGGTCCAAATAATCTGTATGTTAGTTGTTGGCCAAATGGGAATTCTTATTAACTTCTCTTTATTAATCAAATTTGTTGTACTTAAGAGATATGCTAACTTTAGTATAGAACAGCTTTATAAAGAAGAAGAACAAAGAGAAGAAGAATTTAACAACCTTAAGAGAAAATAAAATAAGAGCATTCTAATTTATGAACGCTCTTATGTTTTTATTTATTAGTATTTTTTTCAAATCAATCAATAAATTGGGTTTTTAAGTTATCTTCGTTTAAATTAGCACTTTCAAAATCACAAAAGATTGAACCGTCGTGAGTTAAAGCCATTAAAACATCATTTCTATAATCATTATAACCATTCTTCATCCCTAGCATAGCATTTGAAAAGACTGTTGAATTGATAAATTTTTCAAATTTAAGACCTTCATCAACGTGATAAGTGGTTAATTCTTCAGAAATAATTTGAGGATCTAAAATAGTGATTTTTCTGCCTTCAGGCATAGTAAATCTTTCTTTAGTACCTTTAAGTAGGTTATTATATTCTAGATTATTAGCTACATTAATTACCTTATCAATATGTTTAGGGATTTCTGTATGACCCGGATGACCTTTATAGAAGAATTCATACTCATTGCCATATTTTTCAAATGCTGTTATTAATAAGTCTCATTGGCGAACATTTGCATCACCAATAAAAATTATTTTTTTCGTTCTAGTAGAATTATTCATAACACTATCAATAATTTCTTTTTGTCTTTCTCAGTTATATCCGCTAATCAAACTTCATCAAGCCACTGATAATCTCTTTTTATTTATATCTCTAGCATTAAATAAAGCATCTGTAATTGAATATTTAATTGGTTTTTCTGATTCATCAACACCTGAAAATAAGAATTGATTATTAAAGCCTTTTGCTTTGAAATAGCTATCAGCTTCATTTATACTTCACCAATAATTAAATTTGTTATGCCCTTTGATATTAGAATAAAGCAGTAAATTATGATAATTTTGAGGTAGATCAGCTAAAGTGTTAAATTCAGCGTCCTTAATAGTTTTACCTGTTTGAAGTTTAAAATCAGTATCCATTTTATTAATACCATCTTTTCAAGATTCAAATAAAGAAGGATTTTCTTCAATCATATTAACTACTACATTATCAAATTGACTTAAAGCATAATAATCCTCTTGAGATATACCCGTTCTACATCAGATATTTATCTTTTTATCAGGATTATCAAATATAACTTGTTTTCAATAAGGTATAGCTATATATTTATCATCAATATTAGGATACTTACCGGGCTCATCTAAATCAAAAAAGACAATTTTGGAATTTAAACCAGGATTAACTTTATGATTATGTTGAAATTCAGTTCATAGTTCTTTATTCAAATAAGACTGCTGAGAAAGTCCGTTTCTTGAACTATTAACTCCAAAATAAATATCTCCATTTATCATTAATGACATACGGATAAAATTGTTTCAAATGCCTTGACCATAAGTATTATAAAACAGGTTCAAATCAGCTTTATTGGCAGCTTCAACTATATTATGATGCTTTAAATAATTAACATCATTTTCAAATTTAACAGGTTGTTTAAAACCAGTTAAATTCATAGTAATTTTAATTGGATTATCTACATTTATTGAATTTTCAAGTTCAATATTGACGGATACATTATTTGTATCTTTAATTTCTTTTTCAAATTTTGCTATTTTTACTGGTTTGCCATCAAACTTTAAATTAAGTGTTTCTATATTAAGATCCTTTGGATAAATTTTGCTTAAATCATCGTACGAAAAACCTTGTTTTATAGGATTATTAGTATTAGTTAAATCCCCCCCGCATCATTTTTAATGCATCCAGCAGATAAAGAGGTAATACCCACAATGGACGTAACAGAACCCATAAATAAATTTAATTTCTTCATATTTTAATTATGAACTATTTAAAATATTTCAGTAATTAAAAAAGAAGCCTAAGCTTCTTAATTAGTTGTAGAAAGATTTAATTGATTAATTTCATCGGTAAGTTTCTTAAGTTCGCTATTAATATTTAAAATAACATCTGATTCTAAACTAGTAGTTTTGAACATTTTTTCGGCTTTAGTTTTTTCTGCTACAAATTTAGTTCATAAACTGTCGTGATTATTAATTTCATTTTGTTTGTTTGTATCAGATTCATATTTTTTAAACACTTTTTCAGCTTCTAAATATGTACCATTCAATGAAGTTAAATCATTAATAAGTTGTTTATAAATAACATCATCATTTAAGTGAGCAAGAACTAAATCATACATTTCTTTAGCTGTTAAACCTAAATATTCATTTTTGAATATTTCAGCAAAATAATCATTTGCATTTTTAATATCATTTATTAAATATTTTAAAAACTCTTCTGGATTGTAATATTTATTAAGTAGACTATTTAATTTATCTTGTAATGATCTACCACCCGGAATAGATGGTGAAATAGAGCTTCAAGATGATTGATAATATCTGGCATAAGTTGCTCATAAATATTCAACAGCTAAATCAAATGATTCATTTACTACTGCAGACAATTTTGAAATAGCATCAATGTAATCACCATTAGCAATCTTGCTAGATACTCTATAAATATTTATAGCTTTTTGAGAGACATCATTAAGTTTCTTAAATAAATCTGGCAAGCTTGTTACATAGTAAGAATCAGAATACATTCGATCAGTAATATTGTTTAATACATAGAACATATCATTTAAGTTTTCTGTGGTTAACCTATCAATAAAATTTTGTATTTTATTGATATTAACAGTGTTATCTTCTAAATAAGCATTCGGCGATATTTCAGGATAACTTGACAATCATTGATTAAGAGTTGCTAAGATATTCTCAACATATGAGCTAAAATAATGACCGTCAAGAAGTTTTTCATTACTACTTAATTTTTCTTTTGTATCTTTTAAAAACTTTCTTACTGCACCATATTTTTTAATATTTTCAATTAAATTATGTTGCTGTTCTTGTATTCTGTCGTTAAATGTTTTATAAGCTTCGTTTAAATTATTTATAGCATTTTGCATATAGTTTATTGATATAGAATTACCGTTATGTAAATTATACGATCCAATTGTATTATATAAATAATCTTGCTTAGCTTGGCTATATGTATCATTAATTATTGGTGTAATAATTGCAGATTGCTCATCTTTTAACTTTTGTATTTCTGCATATAGTTCATTCTTCTTAGCTTTAATAGCATCTCAGAAATCATTTTGAGAATTTGTAAGAGATTCATATAAATCGTTATATTTAGCAGATAAATATAAATCTTTAGGATCTATATTATATTCATAACCGTAAGCATAATTATGGTTCAATGTAGTTTCAACTTCAGCTTTAACTTCTTTATATTTATCTAATAATTCTTTAAATTCAACATTATTTTCTTCACCTTGTAGAACAGCAGAGAATTCTCAATTTTGATCAATATTTCCATTGAAATCTTTAAGTTTTTTAAATGCAGTTCTTTCGTTTTGAATAATGCCATTTTCTTCAGTTTGAACTTCATTGAAGAACTGCGTTGCTTGGTTTAATTTATTTTTAATTAATTCATATGGATCATTAATAGAAAGTTCAGGGAAATTAGGTAAACCATTTTCAACTTTTTCAATTAAAGCTGTAAAATCAGCCTTTTGGTTATCACTTCTAGATTTATTATTTTCAAGAAGATATTTAATTTCAGCAACTTTACGTTTATATTCTTCAACATCATTATATTTATAACTGTTTAAATTATATAAGTATTGTTGATAATCATATCTATATGAATTAATAGCTGCTTCAATAAACATATCTATATTTTGTAGATCTTTTTTATTACCAGTTTTAATAGTTTCTCTAGTACTATTAATTGCATTAATTAATTGTTCACGAGGATAAGTAATATCAGGATGATTTAACTCTTCTAATGCATCATTAGCTTGATTAATTTTATTAGCTATTTCTTTAACTTGACTTGCTAAAGAAGTTGAATTATTTGGATTGAATTCAGTATCAAATTTATTGTTAGCTAATTCATTCATAGCTTCAAATACAATTTGATCATTCGGATTATTTCTAATAGATTTTAATAAATCTAAGATGTTTTTTGTACCTTTTAAAAATCTATCATATTTATTGTCAGCATTATCATTAATTAACTCATCAAATAAATTGCTGTAATTATTGATCAACTGATCTAAATTATTTAAAGGAACTTCTAAATTATTGACTGATTCTTTAGCTTTTTCCAATTCATCATTTATTTTTTGAATTTCTGAATTAATTTTTTCATCACTATCAAATTTTGATAAATCTAAAGAATCATTGAGTAAGTTGCTTAAAGAACCAGATATTTTAGAATATGCTGGGGTTTCTTTTAGAGATTTTATTTTATCTTTTAATTCATTTTGTTTAGCAATTAATGAATCGTATTTAGAATCAGCAGGTTTATTTGATTCTTCGGTCTGATTGTCTATACTTTCAGATGAATCTGCAGAATTATTATTTTTAATTTTGCTTATAGCTTCAATAAATTTTTCTAATTTATTATGAAGATTGTCGTGCAAATCTTTAATTTGAGCATAGTTATATTATTTGGTTTATTTTTTGATAAATTAACCGCTTCATTTAAAGCTAACGCTTCCACAAAAGGTTCTTTATCATTATTTAAAATCAAGGCATTTTCAGATTGCCTAACTAATCTATTAAGCATATCTTGCATTACGATTGCATCATTGTTATTCTGTTTGTGGTTATTTTTATTATGAATAAAGGCAAAAAGGGATGCACCTACTAAAGTGGCACCAGTAGCTATTACTGTACCACTAAATATCTTTATTTTTTTAGACATATTTTGTCCTTTCTTGCTTTTTGCGGTTTAATTATATTATTTTTTTTTACAGCAATAAAAAGTTAGTTTTCTATTAAATTTTCATAAATTAACAGATTTTTAACAAAAATAATGAATAAATCTAAGTCATTAAAAAATTAAAAATAATGATGTAAAATAATAATGCATCCCCAAGTGGTGGAATGGTAGACGCTGTAGACTCAAAATCTATTGGAGAGATCCGTGCAGGTTCAAGTCCTGTCTTGGGGACCATATATTAAATTACCACAAGCTCAAATTGAGCTTGTTTTTTAATATAAAAATAGCCAAATTTGGCTATTTAGAAGTAATTCTCATGTATGATTGTTGTAATTTTGCAATCGCTTCATCTTTATTTAAAAATACAAATTGTTTATTTTCGTAAACTATTTTACCGTTAATAATAGTTGTATAAACATCTGAACTTTTTGATGAATAAACTATTGAACTAATAACATTACTTCTTGGACTATTATGAAGAGTATTGAGATCAACTAATATCAAATCAGCTAAATAATTTTCTTTAACTTTTCCAAGTTCATTTTCTAAACCTAAAGCTTTGGCACCATTCACAGTCGCCATTTTTATAGTATCTCAAGCGTTAAGATTTTCAGGATTCTTGTCAACTATTTTGGCAAGCAAGGATGCAAATTTCATTGTTTCAAACATATCAAGCGAATTATTGCTTGAAGCACCATCTGTTCCTAAAGCAACATTTAAGCCTGAATTCAATAATTTTTGAACAGGCATAATCCCGGAAGCTAATTTTAAATTAGAGCACGGATTCATAACTAAAGTTAAATTTTTATTTTTTAAGATTTCAATTTCTTTATCATTTATATTATCAACATGAGCTAATATGCCTTTATGTTCAAAATAACCTAATGATTCTAAGTATTCAATCGGGGTTTTGTTATGAACTTTTAAGCAATTATTAACTTCGTTCTCAGATTCATTTAAGTGAATTTGAAAAACACTATTAGTATGTGGAATTAACTTTTTAAATTCAAGAAGCGAATCTGTGTTATTTGTATAAACTGAATGAGGACTAACTACTGTTTGAATACAGCCATCATTTTTACCATTATATCTGTTTCATAGCATTTTTGTATTATTTATACGTTGTTCAATTTTATTGTTTTGCAAACCAAAACCTAGCATAGCACGCATACATGTTTTAAGTGTAGCTTCAGCGACTTGATCTTCGTGAAAATACATATCAATAAATGATGTAGTGCCTGAAGCTATCATTTCCATCAATCCAACTATTGCTCCATTATAAATATCTTCAGGAGTGAATTTATCTTCAATTGGAAAAATGTATTCAAATAATCATTTTTCCAAATTCATATCATCTGCATAATTTCTTAGTAAAGTCATTGATGCATGTGTATGCGCATTAATCAACCCGGGCATTAATAAATTACAATTAGCATCAATTTCTTTATCTGCCTTTAAAACAGACATATAAGGACCAACATATTTAATATATTTACCTTCTATTAATACACAAGCATTTTCCAAGATTTCATTACGCTTATCCATTGTTAAAACAGTTGCATTCTTAATTAAAATTGACATTTTACCTCCTTAATATATTAATTATATATTAAACAAAATAAAAAATCGGCTCGTGCCGATTATTATTTTAAAGTGTCTAGTTTACCTAAATACTTATTTTGAAGAATTTTCAACAACTCTTCTGTCTGGGTATACTGAGGCATATGTTCTGTTTCTACTGTGTTCGAATTTAACGAATCCAGTAATAAGTGCATATAAAGTGTCATCGTTTCCACGTCCTACATTTGTACCTGGAAAAATTTTTGTTCCTCTTTGACGGAAGATAATTGATCCAGCTGTACAGAATTGACCGTCACCTAATTTAATACCTAATCTTTGGCCCCGACTATCACGACCATTACGGGTAGAACCACCGGCTTTCGTATGTGCCATAGTTTATTATCCTTCTATCTTAGAAATTAATACACGTGTGTATGGTTGACGGTGTCCAAGTTTACGTTTGTGTGTAGACTTAGCATTGTGACGATAAACAACGATTTTCTTTGCTTTACCTTGTTTTTGGATTGTTCCAGTAACTTTTGCACTTTTTACATATGGTTTACCAATTTTATTGTCAACTAAAAGAACTTTATCAAAGATTACTGTAGAACCTTCAGCTCCTTCAATTTTTTCAATAAAAATTGTTTCACCTTCTTTAACAAGAATTTGTTTGCCTCCAGTTTCGATAATTGCTAACATAGCATTACCTCCTGAATTTGTGGCTCATCTTTAAGGCGATCGATTGAATCAATACTTAGTAGCCTTTTTAGAATGGTTACAAAAAAGTAACATCTAAATTATAGTATTTAAACCATAAAAAGTCAAAATTATTTAATATTATTATTTGCCTTTAAAATAGTCATATTGGTAGAAACTATAGAAAAATAATAATTTCAGCCAAAGAAAAAGTAAATAAAAAAGCGGCTCCCTATTCTCCCATCTCTGGTACCTTCGGCACTAAAGGGCTTAACTACTGAGTTCGGAATGGATTCAGGTGGTCCCCTTC
>NZ_JHXS01000002.1 GCF_000687775.1 Mycoplasmopsis felifaucium ATCC 43428 | reverse complement strand
TCATTTCTGCGTGTATAACATAAGGATACTTAGTGTGTGCTAAATCACCTTCTCTTTGTCAAGGAAACTCATCATTTCCTTTAGGCATACCGTTATATCCTAAAGATATAACTTTTTTATCTTCATTTATAATACAAGCTCCAACTTTAGTACTTGGATCTTTACTTCTTAAAGCCGAAACTTTGGCTAAGGCCATAAAATAGCCATCTCAATATAATGCATCTTTACTCATAGCTTAATTTTACATTTTTTTATATTTTTGAACCAATAAATAAGCTCTATACACAAAAAAGCTGAAAAATTGACTATAATTATCATAGTTAATTAAGGAGATCAATATGAAAGAAACACAAACACTATTATTCGGAATGCCTAACTCTGAGAAGTTAGCTGAAAAAATATCTAAAATTATTAAGTTACCATTAACAACTTTAAAAGTAACAAAATTTGCTGATGGTGAAATTATGCCAGTTAGTGACATAGCAGTTAGAGGGAAAGATGTATACGTTGTAGCAAGTACATCTAGACCAGTTAATGATAATTTAGTTGAATTATTATTATTTATCGATTCATTAAAAAGAGCAAGTGCTAAATCAATTACAGTAGCTTTAACATATTATGGTTATGCTCGTCAAGATAGAAAAGCAAGCGGAAGACAGCCAATTGGTGCTAAAATGGTTGCAGATTTATTACAAACTGCTGGTGTAACAAAAGTTATAGCAGTTGACTTACATAACACAGCTATTCAAGGGTTCTTTAACATCCCAATTGATGACTTAAGAGGTCAATTTACTTTAGCAAGAGCTATCAAAGCAACTCACGAAAAATTCACAGTAGTTTCGCCTGACCACGGTGGAACAGTAAGAGCTAGAGCTTTAGCTGAATTAATTTCTAACGATATTAAAATTTGTATCATTGACAAAAGAAGAGTCGGAACAAACCAAACAGAAGTTATGGGATTAATTGGTGACATTCAAGATCAAAATGCCGTGATCATTGATGATATTATTGATACGGGTGGAACAATTTTAAAAGCCGCTGAAACATTAAAAGCTAATGGGGCTAAAAAAGTTGTTATTGCAGCTACCCACGGTATTTTTAGCAAAGGATTTGAATTATTTGAAAATAACCCTGTAGTGGAAAAAGTTATTATTACTGACTCTATTGATAACTCTGCTTGAGCAGGTAAATACAAAAAACTTGAAATTATTAGCCTTGATGAATTTTTAGGCAATGTAATTGATTGTTCAATTAACGGAAAATCAATTTCAAAACTATATAATAAATATTCAAAGGAATTCCACAGTGATTCAGAATAATCAGGTTGAATTTATATTAGAAAAATATAAAGACCAAATCCCTAAACTTAAACAGTATGCTCATATGATTTATGAACAAAATCAATTAATGAATATTACTGGTTTTAAGACAGAAAAAGAAATTTTTGAGCAAGGTGTATTGTGTTCATTATTAGTTTTTGAAGAGGCTTCTAGATTTCAAAATATAACATTTGAAAATAAAGAAATTTTAGATATTGGAGCTGGTGCTGGGTTCCCTTCAGTGCCACTATTAATCGCATTAAATAATAAATTTCATTTAACAATTATTGAAAGTATTACAAAAAGATGCGAATTTTTATCTAAGATTAAGAATACATTCAATCTTAATATAACAGTAATAAATGAGAGAGCTGAAAATGTTAAAAACGCAAATGAAAAGTTTGATATCATAACAGCTAGAGCTTTAGCTACAAGTACTATTATTTATTTAATTTCAAATCATATGTTGAAACGAAAAGGGCTATGAATATTACCTAAAGGTAAAAATTATCAACTAGAAGTTGATGAATTTAAAGATAAGTTTACTCTAGAAAAAAACTTTATTACTTCGTTCAATTATTTTGATCAAATTCAAAATGATAATTCTGCTTTAATAATTATTTCAAAAGAAAAACCGACTCCAAGAGGTTGGCCTTGAAACTGATCAAAAATTAAAAATTATTAGTTGCTTTAATAGCAACTAATTTTATTTCATTTATACTAAAAACGCTATAAAACAGATTAATTAGTTAAATAGAACAGATACACAATACTTTATCAATTAAGATAAATATGAAAATTTTCATTTATTCATATATATATATATATATGAAAATGTTAAATTCTACTTAATAAAAGTTTAAAGGGTTATAATTAAACTATGTCTAAACTTAAAAAACCAAAAATAATTTTTATTGATCTTGATGGAACCGCAATTGATTTAAAAATAAAAGGTCATAAAAGAATAAGTCTTGAAAATATTAAATATATTGAAAAAGCAAGAGAACAAGGTATTGAGGTTGTTGTATCAACTGGCAGACCACCTATTAAAGCAACAAATGTCTTTTTAGATCCTTTAAGATGTACTGACAACTTTATAGGATGAAATGGCACGACTATCTATCAAAATGGTGTTAAAATTTTTGAAAAGTCCTTTGAAAAAGATGTTATTGATAAAATATTCCAAGAAATTGAAAAATATAAAATTAGTGTGATTTTCAATTCTGACACTAAAAATTATTCATTTACATCTAGCTGACTTTTATCAATAGGTTTAAAATGAACAAGAGGTCAAGCCAAAAGATATAAAGACTTCAAGAATAACTTTACAGTTAATAAAATGGTGCTTTGACATCCTCTAAAAGAAAGATTAAATCAGTTCGCCAATGTATTAAAAGAAAAATACAGAAACATCTGTGAAATAGCTTATACTGGAAAATTTGATTCTGTTTTAGAAATCACTCCTAAGGGGTGTTCAAAAGGAGAATCAGAAATTAGATATGCTAAAGCGAAAGGAATTGATCCTGCAGATTGTGTGCATATTGGTGACACATTAAATGATGCAACTTGTTCGGGTCATATTGGTACATTAATTGCTATGAATAATTCTTGTAAAACTTTAAAAATGATCGCTGATTGTATTTCGCCTTTTAAAAATAAAAATGCTGGTTTAGGTAAAACTATTGAATATTACTTTTTAGATAATAAAACTGATTTATAGCAGTATAAGAAAAATCCCTCAATTAGATAAGGGATTTTTTATTTTTCGTGGAACAAATTAATATCGTCAGGATGAATAGGTTTTTCATTAACTTGAACTCTGTCTATTCTGCCTTCAACAACGTGAACAACTCTATCAGCCATAGCTGCCATTACTGGGTTATGCGAAACCATAACAATGGTTGATCCTGTTTCTTTGTTAATTTCGTAAAGCAGTTTTAAGACAATTTTAGTAGTGCTTTCGTCAAGTGCTCCAGTTGGTTCATCAGCAAAAATTATTTCAGAATTCTTAGATAAAGCTCTCATTATTGAAACTCTTTGTTGTTGACCACCTGACATTTGAGAAGGAAATTTATACATTTCTTCTTCCATTTCAAATCGTTTAAATAATTGAACAATATCAACTTTTTTAGCAGGATCGGTTTGCAAATAAGCACCGGTTTCAACATTATCATAAGCATTTAGATTTGCTAATAAGTTGTAATTTTGGAAAATAAAACTAACGTGTTTTCTTCTAAAAATAGTTAACTTATTATTTGACATGTAAGGCAGATTTTCATCACAAACAATAACATCACCTTTTGAAGGTCTATCAAGCCCGCTAATTAGATTTAATAACGTACTTTTACCGCCACCCGAAACACCTAAAATAAGTAATAGTTCACCTTTTTTTACGTCCATACTTACGTTTTTAAGTACACGAGTTACAACGTTATCACTAACGTAATACTTACTTACGTTTTTAACTTCAATGATTTTTTCGCCTTCATTTTTTAGGTTATAATTTTCATCTTTTTTTCTTTTATTTTTATTAATTTTAGTGAGCAGTTTTGCAACTGGTTTAGGAACAATAATATTCTTTTTTGCGCTTTGTGCGTCAAGGATATCAAAAACATTTTGCTTAGAAATTTTAACCTTACGGTCAAGTTCTAAAGTATGAGCTTGTTCTTGAATAATTTGCTCTATTTCTTTTTCAGTATTTATTTGTTTTTTACGAGGTTTTTTGTCTTTCATATTATTTCCCTTTTAATAAGTCTACAGGTTTCATTTTACTGATACTATTTCAAACAGCAATAGACGTTATTCCAAAAATACTAAACATTAATATTGTTGTAACTAAAATATGTCATCAACTTAATGATAAAGATAATGCAATTGCTGATGTTGAAATCAAGAAGAAGTTGAATGAATAAATCATAAGCATAACAATTGGAATAGCCACAATTAATGCCAGTAATAAGAATGGAATAAAGGTTCCAAAGAACATTTTAATTTTTTCTTTAGTTGTATAGCCTAGAATAGATCAAATGGCTATATTTTTCTCGTTTTCACTAATCATAATTGTGGCCATAATCACAAGAATAATAAGCGATATAGCAAAACAAACAATAATAACTGATAAACTTAATTTCTCAACCGTATTACCAATTTGTTTGGTGAATCCTACTTCAATATCTTTAGAATCAATAGAGGTTCCTAATGCTACATATAATTTATTATTATAAATATTACTAAAGTTCGTTATATGATCTTTAGCTGCTAATTTTGCAGCTTTATAAAATTCATCAGAATAATTAGAAACATTCGGATCAATAAATTTAGCAATTTCATCAGGAGTTAATTTAGTTTGTACTGCCAAAACACCTGTTCTAACATCAAATATTTCATCAAACATTTTTTCAATTGTGCCTTTATCTAAAGTACTTAAATCAAATCCATCATATCCAGATCAGTAACCACTAATTGAATATAAAGAAGTAGAATCCGTTACTTGTGCCGGAGCGTCTTTTTGAGTAATAATGCCATTAAATAAGTTTGCTTCGTCAAAACCAATGATTTTGTCAGCAGCAGTTTTAGTTGTAATTAATTCATTATTTATGAATGTAGGATTTATACCAATAACTTCAAACATTACATGTTTATTTTTATTAAATTGTTCTTTCAACTCGCTTAAATATGCAGGGTCATTAGCATAAATTTTTTCTTTAATATTTTGCTTATATCTATCAACTCTATTGTTAATATCAAATGTTATTTTAGTTCCTACTTCTCAGTTATATTTCTTTCTAGATACTTCATTAATTACAAGAGGATAATATCCAGAATTATTTGAATTATAGCTATATAGCTTGTCATATAAATCTATGCCGTTTTCGTCAATTAATTTAACGAATGCTTTGTCAGGATTTATAGGTTTTTGATAACCATAAATTTTGAAGTTTTCACTAGATCTAGTAGCACTTAAATATGTATAAGTTTGGTCATATTTAGGGTTATATAATACACCGCCAAAACTAATGAAATAATCATTAACTCAAGGTTGATCTAACCTAGATTTATCTTCTAATCAGTAATTTGAAGCATTTGTATTCTCTGTCCAATTTTGGATTGGATTTACAATTGGTTCTTTGTTTAAAATTGCTGTTTCATGGCTCTTAACAACAAAATTAATTTTCCTGTATCCATCAACAATAAATTGTCTATAAAGGTTTCTTACTTCAGTTCCTGTTTTAATTGCAGTCATAACATATTCATTATTTTGTGAATCTCAAAGAGCATATTTGAAACTGCCTTGTTTATCATATGGTGATTTATAGTATTTAAAGAATGAAGATTTTTGCCCTTCTTTATTTTCATATGACATTACACCATTTGCATCAACTTTTAGTAAGAATCCATCTGTTTTATAGGCACCATCATCATTTAGGTTTTGACTTCATTCAAGTTCATAGCCAACTTGATCTCTTAACTTATCAATTTTTGTTTTTTGACTATCTGGCATACCATTATAAGCAACCAACCAAGGATCAGCAGAAACTCCAGCATCTACAGCAACATTTACGGAAAATTGAGTTAATACATGCGGAGAATTAGGTTCTGGATATCCATTTAGATTATTTGCATTAATAATATTTGAATAACCTGGCTTAAAGTAGTCGGCCGATTCTCTATTACCTTCAGATAAGTCACCAATAGGCGTATAAATAAGATTATTTAGATTATCAACACTATATAGACTGTAATATCCGCCTTCAGATGTTGGACTTTCTAAATCAATCTTAAATTTGTAATTTCTGTTTTGATATGTTTTATTTATAGTATTTGAAAATGTTTTAATATTTGCAACACCGAACATAGTGGCAACAGATGTCAATAACACACTAGCACTAAATGACATTAATTTTCAAAATCCAGTATATCTTAGAGCAAAAGAGAACTTGTTTTTGATATTTGACTTTTTATGAAGTTTAGATAACTTAGAATAAGCTTTTCCAGTTGGAATTGAAAACGACTCAGTTATCAATTCATTTGGTTTTCGTTTTAGTTCAATTAATGAAACAACAATAATGAGCAAACTCATTGCTATAAATGGAACCAAAACAGTCATAAATAAGGACGTAAAGTCAAATGGAACAGCAACCTTAGGAAGCGTCCAATAAGATGAAAATATGTTCTGTAAGTACAGCTGTGCTCTATTTCCAATTGTATATCCGAGCACTCCACCTATAATTGCAGTTACCATTGCAAAAACAGTCATAGATAAAGCAATCTCAACTGGTCTATATCCTTGGGCAACTAAAATCCCTAAAACTTTAGCTTTATTTGCTATATATCTTTTAATAATGAAAATAATTGAAACACTAACTAAAATAATAAAAATCGTCATTAAAGTAATAGTTGAAACTGAAACAGTATTGATAATGCCTTGTATCGTAGTAATTCTAATTGCTCGTTCTGGGTTAACTGGATCCATTTCGTCAAAAATGAACACTCTTTGCAATTTATTGCTATCACTTATGGAACTGTCAACAATTTTTATAATTTCATTTTGCAGTTTTTTATTTGAAAATTTTGAACCGTTTTTAACTAATAAACTTTTCTTAACGACATTACCTTGATATGCAGCAACAATTCTAGAAAAACCTGAATCATTAACATAAACTAAGGCTTGATTTGATGTATTAACTTGTAAATTATTTTCATCAATAACAGGGTAAATATAATCAATTGTCGTATCTTCGCCAACTATAATAAATTTAATACCGTTAACATCTAATAAATATTTATCATCAAGTTTATTGATAAGACTTTCAATTGCAATATTATCGTTTGGAAGCTCACCGTCGTAAATAGATTTATTGTTTTGTGCTAGATAAGCATAATTAACTTTTGCAATATAACTTTGTGCATTATTAAACACTATATCTTTCATTTCTTTAGGTTCAACGATCGATCCTATTACATCATTAATTAGGTTAACTATATCTAAGCCGAAGATTTTTTTATTTGTTTTATTATTTGTAAATAAAGTTCAGATTTTCGCTCCATCTAAAACGAGAGTATTTTCCTCGCTGAAATCAAGTGGAACTTTTGAAGTGTCGTTATTACTTCAAAGATTTTTAAATACGTTTTTAAGACTCGTTTCGTGAACTCTAATAATTTCCTCAAAATTTCCAATCTTGTTATAAATAATATTTGCTAGGTTCCCATTTTCTTTTCCAAGTGCATCTTTTTCACTTACTACATAAGACATTAAGACTTGTGGAAAAGCCGTGCGTAAAACAGGATTAATTATTATTTCTGAGATTCCAAATAAATCAATTGAAAATGGTATATTAAATCTTTTTACTACGCTAGCAATGATTTCTCTCGAATTTCAAAATAAGTCATTAGAAATAACATTGTTTATAAAATTATGTATTACGTGGTAGTAAATACCTTTTTCATATTGTGAATTGCTTGAATATTTTTTGCTTGTGGCTATTAAGCCAAGTAATTTTGTGATTGCTATCTTATTCTTAAGAATTATTTTTTTAACGTTTTCTTTTGTATTAAAAGTATTTTTTACAGCGTTATTAATAAAATTATTTTGACTATCTACATCAAATATATTAATTAATTCTGGATTATTAATTCCATTAATTAATCCAAAACCTGTAGAAGTAGCAAACGGAATATTTTCACCAGTACTTAGCTTATTCAAAATGGTTTCAACTTCAGGATCTATAGCTAGATTGAATAAATTATTAAGCATTTCAACAGTTTCATTTTTAGTTAACGAATCTCCATTGTTTGCCAAATTAATTCAAGGATTATACAAACTAAACGCTTGTGCACCTAAAGCATACTCATTAGAAATATTTATTGATGATGCTGATGATAGAACATTTTTTATAAGTTTTCAAGCTGTATTACCGGCATCAAAATCATAAAGATCAAGTAAATAATCGGTCGCTGTTTTTTCTGTGTCTGGAATTAATTTATTAGTTGCCCCTTTAGATTGATCAATAATAAATTTAATACCTTTAACGCTGTTTGATAGGTCTGTTCAAGTTTTAGAATTTATTAAATTATATTTCTTTAATAAATCTAATTGGTAAGCGTCAAGAATAAGATAATTTAATTTGTCTTCTTTAAAACCAGCAAGCTTCGCAACAATTTCTTCTAACTGTTTTACGTCTTGTTCAATATCAAAGTTAACAAAACCTGTTGATGCAGCAGTTTTAAGCGAATTTTGAAAAATATCAAGAAAATCAAATAATCCTAATTTTTCATCATCGTTTGCTGGAATTATTATAGTTGTTTCATTACCGTTAAGTGTAATTGTTTTTTCAATCACTTTTGAAGATAAGTTAAGCATTTTAACTAAATTATTTTTGAACTCTTTGTTTGTGCCAGGGTTATAAAATAATCCATACATTAAAGCCATCATACCATCTGAAGGTTTTAAAACTTCAATAGATATTTTTTCGGTTAAAACTTTATTTTTATTAGTTTCTAGATCAAAAACACTTTTTTCGTATTTAATATATTCCTTGGAAATATGTTGGTTAATATATGATGCAATTATATTAAAATCAATATTTTGAATTATATTAGTAAGACCTTCCTTGAAGGTATCATAATTGCCATTAACTTTAATTTTATTTAATATATTATTTAAATCATTAGTAAGCCAAGGAACGAGCACATCAATTATTTTTACAAGTAAGCCATTATGTGTTGATAGATCTAATTGTTTATCAAAATCAATATTTTGAATTAATTGTTTTAAGCCTGTTTTAAGGGTAGATTGGTCAATTGATTGAAATAATCAATTAATTATGCTCCCTGTCGAAAGTCTATTAATGTACTGATCATTTTCATAAAATTCTAATTTGCCAGCTGATTTGTTATATCAATTTCTGGCTAAATCACTAAATTTTCTATAGTCAATTGAAATAATAATATTTTCAATTGCATCAATAAATGCAATCGGGTTTATTGATAAATTAACTAAATCTGAAGCACTAACATATTTAGAAAGATCAATGTTGCTTAAACTTTTAATAAATCCAAAAATATTATTAACTTCTGAAGCTAAATATTCTTTTTGCGATTCTAATGTTGTACCTGAAGAAACTATTTTAGCTTTTACTCTTTCAAATATACTTATTAAAATACTTTCAAAAACATCACCAGAATCATTATGTGTTAATTCATAGAGTAAATCAAAAATTAATTTAGATAAGATATTTGCGTTTATTTTGCTTGACGAGAATACATTAGCAAAATTATTGTTATTTAATGCTACTTTTAAAGCATTCGCTAAATAAATTACTTGATCAGGGCTAATAAAGCTATCTTTAACTAAGTCTGAATTTAAAATATATTTTTCAATTGATTCAGCTAAATAATCAACTTTACCATATTTTAAGATTTCATTAATTAAGTCTGCTTTTGGAGATAAAAATTCAAGTGGTACATAATTGATATTTGATAACTGAGGGTCTTTTGCAACTCAACCTGATCCATCTGTTCTGATATAATGAGTAGCAATTGTTAAATTATTTTTTTCTAAAAATCTTGTAAGAATTCCTTTATCAAAATAATCTTCTTTAGATGCAATGGAATTGGTTTGTCAAACTAATGAACCGTTATAATCAACTAATGATACTAATTTATAGTTGTTTTCATAAAACATTAAACCAAGATTCAGAGACTTATAGTCGCTTTCTAATTCTGATTCACTCTTTTGTTTTCCATCTTTAACAAAATAATGATTTAATAAAACAATTTTAGCTTGATTTTTTTCTGCAGAACCATTTTCAACGTTGATTTTATAAACATTATCAAAAACATAAACAGGTTGTATGTAGTTAGGGTTTGGATATAAATTTCTTCCTATCGATTGAATTAACATTGAGGCTATAGTAGGAGGAATTTGATTTTGATTATAAATTGAATTGTTAGAATTATCAGTTAATTTGTTAAGCGGAGATGATTGTTTTTGTTCATTGTACAATTTTCCAACATTCAACTTAACACCGTCAACTATATTATTTTCATCACCTGTGTTTATAAAGTGAAACACATTTTGCTTTTTAGTTTTTTCATTAATAGCATCAACAGTAATGGTTTTTCTTAAGCCAATATTGTCTTCTTGAACTAAATCTTTAACTTTTGAAATGATTATATTTTTTGTAACATCGTAAGCGTTTAGCTTAATTATGTTGTATTTATCATTTTTAATATTAGCATTGTTTAAAATTTCTAACTGTTGAGCTTGTGTTAGCCCTAATGATTGAATGTACGAATCAATATTTTTAATCGATAATGCATCAGCTTCAGGTAAATTATAAATTTCACCACTTGGGTAATTAGTTCTATTTTCAGCTTTAGAAGTAAAAAGTTTTACACTTAAATCTTTTTCATCAATTGAGACCAAAACATTTGATGTTGTTTCCAAGTTGTCTATGTATTTTGTTATTGTTGTAGTTTTATATTTTCTTCAATATGAAAAATTTTGTAAATTATTTCAAGTTTTTAATGCTCTATCGTGATCTGGTTTGCTAGGATCATTAGCACTATCTTGCAACTCGTTCATAAATGTGGCAAATGCACCTGATCACATAGACTTTGAATCACCTATATAAGTAGTATGGTAATTTCACCTTTGGAATGTTGTTTCACTTCTGTTTCTAGCTAATAAGTTTCTATTAATTAAAATTTGATTATTTGGCTGTATAGTTAATTTTACTTTTTCAGCTGTTTTAAGGTTCTTATCGTAAAAATCACTCAAAATTCATTGTTGTTTTATTTTTAAATTTTCGTTTAATGTTACAAAATTATCTTCAGGATAAACTATAAATTTAGATAAATTTTCACTAGTATTCGACTGTTTAAATACAAATTTATTATCGCCAAAAGGACTAAATTGAAACGCTTTTAGTCAAATTTCAGCAGGTATTAAATAACCAATTCCTTGGTCTATCCATAAGTTTCCTTTGCTGTAATCAATTGTAATTTGTTGTGTTTTTAGGTTTATGAATAACGGAACAACTTGTTCAGCTAATACAGAATCAGCACCATCAATACCACTTTTAACAACCATTAAATCGCCTACAGAATACTGTTTATCAAATGATAAAATTGTGTTATTTCAAACTGTTAAAGGAGATAAGATTTTTTGAAATTTCGAGTCATAAATTTGAAAATTTCTCTCATTAGCCAAAAATTGAAATGAAGCATTAATTAAATCATTTTCATTTTCGCCTAAATTAAACTCCACTAAACTATTATTATTGTTCGCTTTATAAATTGAATAAAACACTTCTAAATCAGACTTTTTAATAAATTTTTCTGATGAATTATTTATTAATTCTTGACCGTTTTGATATCTAAAATTATCTAAAGAAATATATTCGTTAGAAGGTAAATAAAGGATATTTTTAGAAATTGGTTTATATTCATCAGTTGGATTCTTAACATAATACTCAATCGGAGTATATTTTTCTACACCATCTTTGCCGATTACTTGACCATTAACAAAATAACCTTGATTATAGGCTGAACCTTGCGTAGGTAAGTTTAAATCCACAACAATGTCGTGCATCTTAGATACTTGCTTATAATTATTAAACCCAGTTACGATTGTTGATCTTAAAGCAGATAATAAAGTAAACACTGCCGAAGTTAGAAAAATTAATATAGCTAAACCTATAACCATAACTTTATTTTTGGCTAAAGATTTGAAAACTTCTTTAAATAATCTCCACATATCATTTCCTTAAAATAAATATATTAAATTATATATTAATATTTATTAATAATAATTTAGCTACATTTTATGAAAAAACAAAATAACCCTAGAGGGTTATTAGGTATTATTCGGTTGGTTTAATATGTTCTGCATCATCTTCGTCTAAAAGTGAATCCAAGTCAATCATAACTTTTTCGATTGGCTTGTGTTCTTTCTCTGGAGGTAATTTCATATTGGTTGCTATGTATTCAATTTCTTCGGCAACAATAGTTTCTTTTTCTAATAATGCAGATTTAATTAACTCATGTAGTTCTTTATTTTCATTAATAAGTTTGGTTGCTTGTAATTCAGCTTCCATAATTATTTTTCTAACTTCTATGTCTATTTCATGGGCGATTTGGGCAGAAACTTGTGTTGATTTTAAGTAGTCTCTACCTAAGAATGGCGATCCTTCATCTTGTTCGTATTGAACAGGGCCTAAAGAAGACATACCTCATTCAGTAACCATTTTTCTAGCTAGTTTAGTTGCTTTTTGGAAATCATCAGACGCACCAGTTGAAACATTTTCTTTACCATAAATAATTTCTTCAGCCACTCTACCACCCATATAGCTTGTAATAATAGCAATTAATTCTTTTCTAGTTAAATTGTATTTTTCTTGCTCAGGTGTCATTAAATTATAACCACCAGCTTGACCACGAGGAATTATTGTAATTTTTTGAACTTTATTAGCTCCTGGCATTTTTATACCGACTACAGCGTGTCCTGCTTCATGGTAAGCAACCATTGTTAACTCTTCTTTAGTAATTACTCTATTCTTCTTAGCGGGACCAGCCATAACTCTATCTATAGCTTCGTCAATATCTTCTCTTTCGATAATGTCTGAGTTTCTTCTAACTGCTAATAAGCTAGCTTCATTAATCACATTTTCAAGTTGTGCACCAGAATATCCTGGAGTTCTTTTTGCTACTTGTGATAATAATACTTCTGGAGATAATCTTTTACCTTTAGCATGCAATTCAAGAATTTCTTGACGTTCTTTAGCATCAGGAAGACCAACTGTAATTGATCTATCGAAACGTCCTGGACGAGTCAATGCAGGATCTAAAACGTCAGTACGGTTTGTTGCAGCAAAGAATAATAAACCATTATTCTCTTTCATACCATCCATCTCAACAAGTAATTGGTTTAATGTTTGCTCACGCTCATCATGACCGCCACCAATACCTGATCCACGAGTTCTACCTATTGCGTCCAATTCATCTATAAAAATGATTGCTGGGGCATTTTTACGAGCTTCTTCAACAACTGTTCTAACTCTTTTTGCTCCGAGACCAACATACATTTCTACAAAGTTTGATGCTGAAATAAAGTAGAAAGGAACATTAGCTTCACCCGCTGTAGCTTTTGCTAATAATGTTTTACCAGTGCCTGGAGGACCACCTAATAAAATACCGTGTGGCATTCTTGCACCAGCAAGTTCATATTTCTTAGGATTTTTAAGATAATCAACAATTTCACTTATTTCTTCAATTGCTTCTTTATTTCCAGCTATATCTTTAAAAGTTTTGTCACTTTTAATCTTTTGAGCAGGGTTTTTTCCTTCACCAAGTTCTCCGCCAGTCATCATATTCATACTTCTTTTCATCATGCCACGATATAATCATCACATTAATAAAAATAGTATTAATGTAGGTAAAATAGCAAAGAATAATTGAGACCAAATTGATGTTTTTTGTTCTACAAAATTAATTACATTTAACTGTTCTTCAACTAATCCTGGTGTAACTGTACCTGCATTTGTTTGTCATGAACCTGCAAATAATGCTCCTCATTCAAACTTAGTTCCAGCCAAGTCAAAACCTACAGTATTTCAGCCTGCTTGTTGAATCTCTGTTGTTAAGCTTCTAATAGTATTAGCAGACACACTTAACGTAACAGGTGTTGCTTTTCCATTATTTACAAAAATGTATTGAACAATACCATAGTAAGTATTAATATGAATGTTTTTTATGTATGTATTGTCTGTTTTACTTTTATTCGCTTCAGCAAAATTACTAAGAAGTGTTTGCACATTATAAATTCTTGGCTCGGGCTTAAATTTGTTATACAAAAATACAGCAAGAAGAATTAAAGCAATTGATGCAATAATGGTTCAAACAACAATTTTTATGGCTTTAGCTCTTTTTTGATTTAAATCCATGTTTCTCCTTTCAATTTATTAATATTATAAATTAAAATAAATATTAAATATGGTCTCTAAATGAGTAATTTCCCATGTTTTTTAATTAAATAGGTATTGTTTTTTAACAAATATTTTGCTGTTCTGTTTTTGGAAGTTATGAACTTAATAATTGATTCGATTTTATTTGATCGTAAATTTATATGATTATAATTTTGATGAATAAACTTATAAACAAGCTCTTTTTGAAATTTTAAATCATTAAAAATTTTTTGTTCATACGAGTTTTGTTTTCAAATAGAAAATTCCAGTTCAATTTCGCCTTGCTTTAAATATAATTCATCATTCTCGTTGTTTATTTCTTGAAATAATGTTTCTTTTTCCAAAAAAGTTTTATTTTTTAATTCTAAACGAATTTGATTTCTGGTGCAAATTGGCTCATCATTAGTATAATCCAGTGCATATTCAATATTATTGTTTCTTAAAAATTCCAGAATTTCACTTTTATAAAATTTGTCTACAAAAGGTCTTCACACGTGCATGTTTTCCACTATATTTTGGCTTTTAATGCCGTAGTATAGCATTTTACGCCCGGATCTTTTTTGCATAATTGCACTTTCAATAAAATCGTCTTTGTGATGTGCTAAAACCAATGATTCGCAATTGTGTTCAACGTATTTTTCTCTAAAAAAGTCAAATCTTATTTTCCTAGCTCATTCTTCAAAATTACCTGTTTTATAGGTATTTTTAGGAACTTCTAATAGATAAAAGGGAATATCTTTGTTATTACAATACTCTTTTACTAAATTAGAATCATAATCCGAATTTTCACGCACATTATAATTTACTGTTGCAACAATAATTTGTTTTGGATATTTTCGGCTCATATATTCTAATAAGAACATAGAGTCAGGTCCACCACTTATACCTAATAAATACATTATTTCTTCCTATTAACGTTGAAATTGTTCATAACTGTATTTATATCATTAAAAACAAATGACATAGCGGCTTCCGAAGCTAATTCAAGAACTGGTTCAATTATTTTAAACTCATCAATAGTGAAGTTTGATAAAACATAATTTCTTAATGGGACAGTTTTAGAAGTTCCTATTCCAACTCTCAATCTTTTGAAATCATTTGTTTTAAAATGATTCATTATACTTTGAATTCCATTATGTCCACCGCTACTTCCACCAATTTTAATAGCCGCTTGGCCTATTTTAAAGTCTTTTTCGTCATAAATAACGATAATATCTGAAGAATCAATTTTATAAAAATTAGCCAAAGCATAAACAAAGTCTCCGGAATTGTTCATATACGTCAATGGACGTGCAATTATTACATCATCGCAAATAACAAACTCACCGTTAAATTTTTCTTTATTTAATGTAATATTGTTCTTTTGACAAATTTTATCAACTGCTAAAAAACCTACATTATGACGAGTAAATTTATAAGATTCACCTGGGTTCCCTAACCCTACTATTAATTTCATACTACTCCTTTAAAAATTCAGATATGTTTGTGTAAATTGGATTTTCATATACAGAATTAACTATTTTTTCAATATATAAAGTGCTTGAACCTAAAAGCATTAATTCATCTTTAGCTCGCGAAACGGCGGTATACAATAATTTTTTAGTAAGCATATGTTCCACTTGTTTTTTAAAAATACCAAAAATTACACATGAAGCTTCAGATCCTTGGAATTTATGAATTGTGATTGCATAAGCTAACTTTAAATTTTCAAGAATCTCAGATTTTGAATATTCAACTACTTTTGTCCCAAAGTCTACTTTGATTTCTTTAGTTGCGTTGTTAATTGATGTAACATATCCGATTTCACCGTTAAACACATTTTTATCATAGTCATTAACAAGTTGAATTACTTTATCACCTATAAAAAAGGTGTGTTTGTTATTTTTAGTTTCTAAGATCAGATTATCTTTTAATCCACTATATGCAACATTTCAAGACTGTAAAATTGAATTAACTGCGTTAATACCTACGCTACCGATATAAGCAGGAAGTAATAAAACTACATTATCAATACCGTATTGTTTAACTTTATCTTCATAAATATATGGAATTTGTTTTAAAAATTCAGAATTATTATATTCAATAAAAGAAACACAATCGCTTTGCAAGATAGGTATCTTATTTCTATTTATGTCTACAAAATGATTAAATATATCTAATTTTTCAGTTCTATAAACTTCGTTTAATTTAGTTAGTTTAAACCTCTTAGATTCAATTAAATCATGTAATAAGTTCCCGGGTCCAATACATTGCAACTGGTTTTCGTCTCCAACAATTACTAGTTTTTCTATCTTTTTACAAATATCAAGCAATAGATAAAAAATATTTAAATTAACCATTGAAAACTCGTCAATAATTACAACTTTAGCGTCGCTATTTTGTTCATAAGATTCAATTAGTTCATCATCTTTTGATAATTTTAAATAGCTGTGAATAGTTCTTGCTTCGATTGGGCACTTTTTGCTTAAAATTGTTGCGGCTCTACCTGTGGGAGCTAATAGGGCTATTTCCTCTTTAGAATAATGCTTACCATCTATTAGAGTTCTAATAATATGTGAAATTACATAACTTTTTCCTGTTCCAGGATAGCCTGAAATAATACTTATTTTTTCTTTTAAAGCTGTTTCATAGGCTTTTTTTTGATTTTCAGAAAATGATTCAGAATATTTAATATCATAATTATTTCTGTCTTTGGACGAAGATAATTCAAATAGTTTTTTAGCGATAAAATTTTCTTTGTTTCTAGTAGTCAATAATGAAATTCTTGAAGTTAAATTGTCATAATATAATTCTCTATTTTTTATCATTGATTGAACAACTATAGTTAATTCATCGTAAGAAGTTACAGCAACATTAAACTCTTTTAAAGTTTTATATGTTAAATTAAAAATTTCAGATGTTGTAAAACAAGTGTTATTATTCATCATTAATTCTCTAAAAGTTTTATATATAAATGCTCTAATTCGCTTATTTATAGAAATATTTGGATCAATTAACTTAGCAAAAGTGTCCACTTCTGTGAAGTCAAAATTATAATCTATGTATAAATCGTAAGGATCTTCTTTTTTGAAAATTTCAATAAAGTTTTGTTGTCCGAAGACTTGAATTAATTTTGAATGAAAAAGAGTTAAATTATTATCTACAAAAAAGCTAAGAGAATCATTTTTGTAAGTTTCACAGAATTTTTTTAAATTATCATAAACAGCACTTTTTAATTCTTTTTGGACTTGTTCGGGGTTTTCTAATAATGTTTCTCAAATTTCTGTGCCTAGGTGTCTTTCTATTTTTTCCATAGTTACAGCCCCTAAACCAGAAACATTAGTTAAAATTAAGTTTTTAATTTCCAAACTTGATTCAGGCTTGTAAACACTAACAGACTCTAACATATATGTATTTCGGTTTGTTTGTGGAGTTATTTCTATATTGTAATATGTTTCTAACTCAATTTTAGTTTTCTTCATATAAACGCTATAACTTTTACTGTTCTCATCAACAAATGAACAAAAAGCATAAGCTCAATTTTTATCGGGCCCGCCTGATAAAATTTTTCTAAAGCGTCCTTTTAAATTCAAAAAATTATTCATATTTATTAATTATAAAAAAATAAATTTTTTTAATAAAAATTAATATGTTCGTCTATTAAAACCAGATAATTGTTAATAAATATGTTTATAACTGTGTGGATAACTTGTTATTAAGTAACACTTTTTAAATATTTAATTAAATTATAAATATATAAATATATCATTTAGATATGTCAATAAACGTCAAGAATGAAAAAGAAATATTAATGCAGTCATACACACAAACTTTTTTAAATATTTTAGTAAGCGAAATTAATGATCCTTTAATGTTTAAATCATTTTTTAACAATCTAAAAATTGTTAATGTTGAAGGTTCACACGTGACTATAGGGACAACCGTTAAACTTACTAGTATTTCAGCAGTGGCTAGTGTTTACGAAAATAGCATAAATAAAGCCTTAGAAGAAACTTTTGAACATCCTTGTACATATGGATTTGAAGATATGACAACGATAAATTCAAACAAAAAGAAGAAGGAAGTTTCTTTAATAAAAAGTGAACTGTTCAATAGTGATATAAATAAAAATTTAACTTTTGAAAACTATGTTGAATGTGATTTCAATAAAGAAGCAATAAGAGTTGCGAATTATATTATTGAAGGCGGTAGAGAATATGTACCTATATTCATTTTTGGAAAGTCAGGATTGGGCAAAACACACTTAATGCACGCAATCAGTAATAAATTAATAGAAGAAGGTTCAAAAGTTAAATATATAAATGCAAACTCTTTTTCTAGAGATATAAGTGTTTTCTTACAGGAAAACGACCAAGTCAAACTTAAAAAAATAAGAGATGAATTTGACGAATCGGATGTTGTTTTGTTTGATGATTTTCAAAGCTATGGGATTGGTAATAAAAAAGCAACTATTAATTTAATTTTTAACATATTAGACTATAGAATAAGTTCAAAAAAACTAACTATTGTTTGTTCAGACAGGCCAATTTATTCATTAAATAATATGTTCGACCAAAGATTAATAACTCGTTTATCAATAGGATTACAACTTGAAATTAAAGAACCAATTCAAGCTGACTTACTTAAAATTTTGAACTTTATGATAGATAAAAATAATCTTAGTCCAGAATTATGAGAGAAAGATGCTAAACAATATATTGTGAGAAATTATGCTAACAGTATTAGGTCTTTAATTGGTGCGGTTAATAGATTAAAATTTTATAACACTGACATAATCAAGACAAATTCAAAATATACACTTACGGTTGTAAACTCTATATTGAAAGATATTCAGCAAGTTAAAGAAAAAATTACACCAGATATGGTTATTGAATATATAGCAAAATACTATAAAGTCTCTAAAAAAGACATTTTAGGAAAAACAAGAAAAAAAGATGTTGTATTAGCAAGACATATAGCTATGTGATTAATTAGATCTCTTATTGATGTTTCATTAGAACAAATCGGCAAAATATTTGGAAATCGTGACCATTCAACGGTAACAAATGCTATTAATAAAATAAATAAAGAATCAGATCAAGGTGACAGTTCATTAAAAAGAACTATCTCACAAATTAGCGATGAATTATATAAAAACAAATAATCTATAAGTTATTAACATTATAAAAAACAGCAAAAAGTTTGTTTTATGATGAAAAAATGTTAAAAATAATTGTTTTTCGTTTTTATAAACATAATCACAAAATATATCATATATATAAACAAAAATTAATGTGAGGAAATATGAAAATAAGAATAAATAAAAATGTTTTAGATAATGTAATTGAAATAGTTTCTAGATTTACAGATCCAACAAGTTCTTTCTTTAGTATGCGTTGTATATTAATTTCTGCATCAGAAGAAAAAATAATATTTAAAGCTTGCAACGAAGTTACATCAATTATTAAATATATTGATGTTGATGATAATGATGTTTTTGTTGAACAAACAGGTGAAATTTTAGTTCAATGCAATTTGCTTAAAAATATAGTTAAAAAATTAAGTGGTTTTATTGAATTAAAAACTGACTTAAACAATAATTTAGAAATATTACAAGAAGATTCTAGATATAACCTAAATACTTCTGATATAAACTCATTTATAAAAATAGATGAAAACTTAAATATTAAAAAATTTGAAATCGATACTAACGAATTTAGAAAGGCAGTAAAAGATGTTGCATTCGCTGCAAGTACAGAAGCTAATTTAATATATAAATGTATTAACTTTAAGTCAAGTGGTTCTAGATTAAATTTAGCAGCTACAGACGTCTATAGATTAGCTTACTATAGTATTAATACAGGTAAGCAGTTAGATGAATTTAATTTCAATGTAAACGCTAAAGATGTAAAAGAATTAATTCCAACTGATGCACCAGAAACAATTACTTTATTTTATAACTCTGTTAAGTTTGGGGTTGAATATAAAAATACAATTACTACAGCAAGAATTACAGATTTACCATTTCACGATATTGAACAATTATTTAATCAAGTATTAAGCGAAACTAAATATAAATTAACAATAAACAAAAAAGAAATCAATGGTTTATTAAATAAAATTTGATTAAATACAAGTGAAAAACAAAATAGAATTGAAATAAAAATTAACAAAAATGAATTAAGTATTTATAGTCGTTTAGATGAAATAGGAGATTCGTTTGTAAAAACATCTCAATTTAATATTGAAGGTGGTTCAATGATCTTTGATATTAACTATAACTTTTTAAAAGATGCTTTAAATATTTTAGATGACGAAATAATTTTTCTATTTGATGATAAAATACAAAAAATTCTTGTTTTATCTAAATCAAATCCAAATTCTAAACAAATAGTTACGCCGATGAGAAGATAATTATGGGACCAGAAATTTATATTAAAGATAACTGCATTGAAATAGGTAAATTAATCAAAAAAATAGGTTTGGTTTCAACAGGTGGACAAGTAAAATATTTCTTAGAAACTAATAAAATTTTAATTAATAATAATAAACCAAATGGCAGAAGCTCTAAAGTTTATGTTGATGACGTAGTATGAATCAATAATGAAATATATATGGTAAAACAAAGCAAAAAATAAGCACACAAATGTGTGCTTATGTTTATTTTTAAAGTAATTTGACGCCTTCATTAAAAGCTTCTTGAAGTTCTTGTTCAGATCAAATACTTACTTGAACTTCACCAATATGTTTCTTTTCAAGAATAAACATACTTAAGCGACTTTGTCCAATTCCACCACCTATTGTTAAAGGAAGTTGATCATTTAAAACTTTTATATGATATTCGCCTAGATCTGAAGCTTGTTTATTTTGATAATTAAATTGATCTTGTAATAATTTTGAATCAACTCTAATGCCCATTGAGGATATTTCTAACGATTTATCATTTACTTCATCATAAAAGATTAAGTCACCATTAAGTTTCCAATCGTCATAGTCAAATGCTCTTTTAGATTGTGGTGTCCCGTCTGGTAGTTTAAAGCCTATTTCATAGATGAATACAGCTGTTTTATCTTTTGCTATTTTATCTTCTCTTTCTTCAGGACTTAAATCAGGGTACATATTATAAAGATCTGTGGAACTTATAAAAAATAATGTTTTTGGAAGCTTTATTTTAAGTTTAGGATTAGCAAAAACAATTTTATTTTCTACATATCTAATAGCGTTATAAATTTTATTAACTATATTCTTCAAAAATAAAATATTTCTGTCCTCTTTTTCAATGATTAATTCTCAGTCTCATTGATCGACATATAATGAATGTTTATAATCAACTTCGTCATCTTTTCTTATAGCGTTCATATCGGTTCATAACCCTTCACCTGCCGAAAAGTTATATTTTTGAAGTGCTTCTCTTTTTCATTTTGCAAGAGAATGAACAATTTCAATTTTTTGATCTCATTGTTTGGGAGAAAATGAAACAGGCTCATCTCCATTTAACCCATCATTTATTTTTGAACTACTTGTAACGAATAAAGGAGCTGAAACCCTCGTTAAGTTTAGTTCTTTATTTAATTGTTTAGTAAAAGCAAATTTTAAATCCTGAATTGCTTGCTGTGTTTCTTTAATATTTAATTTTGATTGGTACATTAATCTCCTATTTTCCATTTAATTCTACAAATGGTTCTTGTTCCAGATTTACCTTTAAAACAGTTGTTTTCTTCTTGTTTAATAGCATTAAAACAAGGACTAATATATAAAGCGATAATGAAATTACTTGTCAAGTAATAGCACTTAAATATTGCGGTTGTATTCCGTTATTAAAAATGAATGACAATCAGTAGCCACATCAAAATATGTTTGCAACTACAAATACAATAACCATCCCTAATGACATCCCAGAAAAATCTTTTGATTCTATTGATTTTAATACTTGAGGTAAGAAAGCAAAAGTTGTAAGAATTGGAATTATTTGCCCAAAAATTGCTTGTAATAAACTTGGAGTTTTTAATTCAGGTTTAGCTAGACCGAAGATAGCTGCAATTGTTATTAATGCCATTGATACTGAAGAAATAGCTAAAACAATTCACTGTTTATTTCTACGATTAGCGACACTAGAATATCTATAAATTAGCCATAACACAAAAATATAGATTGTTCCGCAAAGTATGTTAGCTATAACTAATATAAAAATTTTCTGTGAGGGATCAAAAGCCCCAATTGCTATTCAACCTAAAATACCAACAAAGAAAATTCAGAAAGAATAATATTTTACTAGTCCTGCTTTCTTCGTTTTAAATAAGTGAATTGCTTGTGGTAATCCAATAATAATTGTCATGCACGCCCCTAAAAACCCACAAATTATAATAAATCATCCTGATACAGGGTGGTTGGCATTAATGTAAAAAGAGTTAAAAATTTTATTCATCATAGTTTAAAATTATATATTTTATTTTATTAATGAATTAATTAATTCATTAATTTCATAGGCTTTTTGGTATAAAATGGCGTGTCCACAATTTTTTAGCTCAATATATTGATTTCTCGGGAATTCAGATTGTATTTTGTTTATTTGTGAAGGAAGTACATATTTATCATTTTCGGTATAAACAATGTAGTACTGTTTAGATTGATTAAAAATTAGTTTAATAGACTCAGTGAGGTAATTGATATTCAAAATTTGATTATTAACTAAAAAAGCATATTTATTGTGGTTTTCACTAATTTTAATCTCTAAATCTTTTGATATAAGTTTGTATCTATCTTTAAAAGTTTCAGTAGGCTTATAAACTAAGTTTAGATATGAATCTAAAATATCATTTGAATCATTGGGCAAAAGTCATTTATGTAACTGTTCCTTTTGCTGAACATTGTCCACTAGAGCATAATTTAAAGGTGCTAACATTATCAAGTTTGTAACATTATTTAAACTGTAATTATTTAAACCAAGGACGCTACCCATAGAGTGAGTAAGTAAAATTATGCTTTTGTCTCCAAAAAGCCTATGAATAAACTCTTTTAGAATATTATTATAATATTCTAAGGTTATTGGTTTATTGTTTGTTGATAAACCACAACCAGGTAAATCTAAGCCATATATGACATATTTGCGATTTTTTTGAAATATTAAAGGCATGACAGTCTTACAACTGTCATTATAGCCGTGAATAAACAAAACAACAGGTAAGTTGTTCGGATTATCTTCGTAAAAGTAATGGATGTTTTCATCCATTATTTTAATATTTGAGTACATTTTAGCCTCTAATAAGCGAGAATAATTCTTCTTTAGTAATTGTGCCGAAGTATTCTTCTAGGTTAATGTTGTTTAAAACTGTCATAATAGAATCATCATCATAGTGAACACCTGAAAAGGCTTTTTCAATGTCATTTAATTCTTGTTTACTCAAGAAGTCACCTTCAAATTTAATATTTTTAATATAACCATCAACAATTTGACCTTTAACGGTAATTAAACCACCAGCAAATTTTTCAGTGTTTGTGTAGTTAAAGTCAGCAAACTTGTCAAAAATTCATTCATCAGACTTAAATTTATTTGAAAGTTCATCGAATTTTTGTTGATATTTATTCATCGGTATTTCGTCAAGGTGCCCGAATGAGTTTTGAGTAAAGTATTTAATTAGTTTTTGTTTGAATTCTGCAACTGTCATTTTTTCTGGTAGTATATCAATGATATTAGCGACTCTTGCTCTGTGTGATTTAATACCTTTTGATTCATATTTAATTTTATTTGGATTTAAGGCTTTTGCTAAGTAAGTCATATCTACATTAAATAGAAGAGTACCGTGGCTAACGATTCTGTGGCCTTGAATATATTGTGCGTTTCCGCTTATTTTACAACCATTTGCGAGAATATCATTACGTCCGTGGAATTCCGCTTGGATACCTAAAGAATTTAAAAATGAAATAATAGGAGTTAAAAATCTTTGGTAGCTATTGTCATCTGATTTATCAGTGATGAAGCTAAAATTAAGGTTACCTAAGTCGTGGTAAACAGCCCCGCCGCCTGATTTTCTTCTTGCAAGAGTAATATTATGATCTTTTACGAAATCAAGGTTGATTTCTTCATACATGTTTTGATTTTGTCCAATAATAATTGAATTATCGTGTTGGTAAATTAACAAGACATCTTCTGTTATGTTTTTGTCATTCATAATGATGTTTTCAAGAGTTAATGTTTCGTATGGAGAAGTGTTTTTAATGTTAAAAATTTTCATTTTGTTCCTTTTAATATGTTTTTTCTGCCTTTTAATTATATATAAAATAAAAAGAATAAAAAGCTAGCTTAGCTAGCTTAAAATTATATTTTTGATTCCTTTTGAAGATATTTTCTTCTATAGTAGGCTGTCTTTTTGAAGTAATGAATTCCAAGGGTTTGACCAATTGTTCAAAGACCTGAAATAATTCAATAAATTTGAACACCAGCACTAAAGATAAACGTAATGAAGAAGAATAGAAGAGACATAATAGTTTGTGTTTTGTTTTGTTTCTTCAATGCTTTTGCTTCCTCAAGATTTGTACGCTCTTTGAACTTCTTCATAGTAAGTAACTTAGGCAAGAATTGTGAAATACCTTGAACAATACCTACGACAATAAGAAGTCCTAAATATGGTCATTCTGTATGGAAGAATAAACGTTGTCATGAGGTTTCGGCAAATGACATTCCAAGTCATACGGTTGACTTCATATCTGGTAATGCTTGGATAACACGTCAAATAGCAAGGAACACAGGAAGCGAAATTATCATTGTTGCAAACGCATCAAGTGGATTAATCCCGTTTTTTTTGTATAGTTCAGCTATCTCTGCTTGTTGTCTTGCTTTCATTTGTTTATTATTTTTAAACTCAGCATATTTAGCATCAATTTTTGCTTTTTTAGATTTAAGTTCTTCTTGTTTTGATTGATTGACAGTTGACTTAAATGTCACACCTAGCATTAAAGCACGAAGTACGATTGTAATTACTAAAATAGCTATAATTGTGCCTCACCCGCTTCAAATTGGAATTGCTGTAGTTAATGCACTTGATATATATGCTAATGGTCAAACAAATAAACCGTAGAATGGACCAAGTTTTCAAGCTGTTCCCCAATCATAAATTACTCTTTGAGGTTCGCTATTTAATGGCATATTCGAAAGTAAGCTTTGTTTTACAGTCATTATTGAGCCGGGTGCTGGCGAAGTTATAGTCAAGTTTTGACTTAAACTTGAGTTAGCTCCTTCAAGTAATTTTTTATAACCATTTAATTTTGCCACCGCTTCATCTAACACTTTTTTATTTTCAGGTGTTTTCAATGAATCATAGGCTACTTGTGCATTATTAACTATATTTAGCTGGTCATTGTAGTTTTTAAGTGCTTCGTCAAATTGATTTACCAATTGAATTTTCACTGGATTAATTTGATTTTCGGCTACAAAGCCTGTTCTATTTATATAGTGAGAAATATTTTCAGTATATTTCTTTAAAGCAACATAAATTGTAGGTGATAAAGCTAGGGTTTGCATTTTAGTTTTATCTTTTGAAGTTACTTGAGCAACAACATATTTTGAAAGTTCTGAATAATTATTAACACCATATTCAGTTTTTGCTTCTTCAATTGCTTTAGTATAGAATGATGAATTTTCTGAATAGAATGTTGAAGTAGCTAACGCTTCAAAAATATCACGTCTAAATTTACCGAGACCATATTGATCGCTATTTACACCAGCATTATAGTAGTAATTATTATCAGCAACAGTTAATGTAGAAAGTTCTTTGTCAAATTGAACATCTCTAGCAGTTTTGCCTGAACCAACGGTGATTTTGTCTTTAAATTTACCACTAAGTAAAATACCAGTATTAGTTTTATCGTCAGCATATGCAGATAAATTAAGTTTATATTTATTATCTGCTTTATCATACACAAAGTATGAATCAAAATTAAAACCAGGATCAATATAGCTTCATTCTTTTAATTCACCGGGATTATAAATAGATTCATATTTAAAACCTATTACAGTTTTTTCATCAGTTTCAACAGGTACAGTTGCAAAAATATATTTATTGTTTTTGTTGTAAACAGCTTGTTGTTCACCACCAATAATTTGGTTGTTAGTGTCAAATAATTGTAATGCAGTATTAATATTTTTATATGCACCGTAGACACCGTTATATTCAACTGTTTGCTTTTGAATATCTGTTAAAACATTTCCGTATAATCTTCTAGATAAATTAAAGTTTGCTGATTGATGTTCTTTAAAACCAAGAACATTATTTTGTTCAAAATTAAACTGAGTAGTATCTACTCCATCAGATTTTAATTTTTCAATTTCAGATTTAGATAAGGCATTGTTTGCCTTGAAAGTAGTAACGTGTGGACTAACATTATCTTTTGATGTGTAGAATTCTATTCCACCACCAGTATAGTTTGACGTCTTAATAACACAGCTTTGGATGCACCCTGTTAATGAGAAACCAAACAGCATAACATAAAGAACTATTTTTAGTCAAAATCAAATCTTTTTTCACAAACTTTTCTTTTGCTTCTTGATTTGATCTTCTTTAGAAAAATAGTTAAAATTATCTGATCTGTAATCTTTCATAATTTATTTCTTTAATTTCTTAAACATTTTCATTGTGGCGTCATATTTTTCAGAGTATGTTTCATTCAAAAATTCTTTTCTTAAAATTAACACACAGTGATATTTGATGTCATAAATATTTAAAGAATGAATAATTGTTTTTAATTGTCTCTTGTAATAATTTCTTCAAAATGCACCGCAGAATTTTTTTGGAACAGTGATTCCAACTTTGAAATCTTTAGCGGGAGCAAAATAAAGCACAAGATATTTATTAACAATTTGGTTTTTCTTTTTGATTATTTCATCAAATTCTCAACTCTTTTGAAGTCTATATATTTTCTTCATAATTTTGTAGACACCAGTCTATTGTTTTATTTTGCGTCCGAAACAGTTAATCTTGCTCTACCTTTAGCTCTTCTAGCGGCTAAAACTTTTCTACCGTTAGCAGTAGCCATTCTTGCACGGAATCCGTGAACTTTAGCTCTTGTTCTTTTGCTTGGTTGGTATGTTCTTAAACTCATAAAAACCTCCTATAAAAAAATTAATTTAAATATATTTTTAAATTATATATAAATAAGCAAAACCTCAGTCAAAAAATTTAATATTTTAATTTTGGTAAAATATTTGTAATATGATTAAACAGTAAACAAATTTGTATTTAAAAACAAAGAAAATATTTTTCAATACAAATAACTAAAAATACTATAAAAGAGGTAAATAATGCTAAATCTTAAATATATTCTCGATAATCCTGAAAAAGTTAGAGAAAGTCTGAAAAATAGAAACTTTGACCTAACACAGTTTGACAAATTATTAGAAATTGCTACAAAAAGAGGAAAAATTATGTTTGAAGCACAACAAAAAAGAGCCATTCTTTCTTCTTTGAGTAAACAATTTCCAAGCCTCAAAAACGATAAAGAAGCATTCAATAAATTAAAAGCTGAATGTGACGTTCTTAAAAAAGAAGTTGTGGCTTTAGAAAATAACGCCAGTGAAACAGATGCTTTGGTAAATGATTTATTAATTAGGATTCCTAATTTACCTATGGATTTTGTGCCAAGAGGTAATGATGATAGGGATAATGTTGTCATTGCTACTCACGATAATTTAGGTAGAGGATTAGTTTCAAGTGTTTTACCTCATTATGAAGTTGCAAATAATTTAAACATTTTAGATCTTGAGCGTGCTGTAAAGTTATCTGGATCTAGATTTGTAGTTTATAAGGGTGCCGGAGCAAAATTAACTAGAGCATTGCAAAACTTTATGTTAGATTTACATACTGCTAACGGATATATAGAATATGCTGTCCCTGTTTTGGTTAAACCTGAAATTTTATTTGGAACAGGACAGTTACCAAAATTCAAAGAAGATTTATTTTATTTAGAAGCTAATAATATGTATTTGATACCTACTGCTGAAGTTCCACTAACTAATTTATACAACAATGAAATAGTTGATTTGGAAAATCCAATTAGATTAACTTCATTTACAGAATGTTTTAGATCTGAAGCTGGTTCTGGTGGCAAAGATATGAAAGGTATTATACGTAATCACCAGTTCAAAAAAGTTGAATTAGTCAAAATTACAAGCGAAAAGGATTGAGAAGTAGAATTCAATCAAATGCTTGAACAAGCTAAAAAAGTGTTAGAAGAACTTGAACTGCCATACAGAGAATTAAGATTATGCACAGGAGACTTAGGATTTTCATCTAGAACCACAGTTGATCTAGAAGTTTGGTTGCCATCAGAACTTAAATATAGGGAAATTAGTTCAGTTTCATATATGGGAGATTTCCAAGCTCGTAGAGCTATGATTAGATACAGAGATGAAAACAATCAAATTCAATATGCTCATACAATGAATGGTTCAGGGTTAGCGATTGATAGACTTGTTGCTGCTATTTTAGAAAACTATCAAAATAAAGATGGATCAGTTACAGTTCCTGCAAAATTGATTCCATATATGGGAACTGATTTAATTAAATAACTGCTTAGCAGTTATTTTATTTTTTTCAATATGGAAAAGATCCCACATGTTTATTAAAATAACTTTTAAACTATTAAGCCTCGCATCAAAAAAATTTATATAATTTAATTAGTATTTATAAAATACTTATTAATATTCAAGGAGATAATATGAAAAAAGTTGCCATTAATGGTTTTGGACGTATTGGACGTTTAGTTCTTCGTTACTTATTAGAAACTAAAAACAAAGAAGTTGAAATTGTTGCTGTTAACGATCTAACAGATGCAAAAATGCTTGCACACTTATTAAAATACGATACAGCATTTGGACCATTACCAAATAAAGTTGAAGTTAAAGAAAACAAAATTATTATTGATGATAAACAAGAAATTTTAGTTTTATCAGAAAAAGATCCTGCTCTTTTACCATGAGGTGAATTAGGAATTGATATTGTTTTAGAATGTACAGGATTCTTTGTTAAAAAAGATCTAGCACACAAACACATTGAAGCTGGTGCTAAAAAAGTTGTTATTTCTGCTCCAGCAGGTAAAGATGTTAAAACAATTGTTTTCAATGTAAACCACGAAACATTAACACCAGAAGATACAATTATTTCAGGTGCTTCATGTACAACAAACTGTTTAGCTCCAGTTGTTAAAGTTCTAGTTGACAACTTTGGTCTTGAAAATGGTTTTATGACAACTGTTCACTCATTTACAGGTGATCAAATGTTACAAGACGGGCCACACCGTAAAGGTGACTTACGTCGTGCACGTGCTGCAGGACAAAACATTGTTCCTTCAACAACAGGAGCTGCGAAAGCAATTGGTTTAGTTATTCCTGAAGCTAACGGAGCATTAGATGGTTTTTCACTTCGTGTTCCTACATTAACAGGTTCATTTGTTGACTTATCAGTTCAATTAAAATCTGAACCAACAGTTGAAGAAATTAATGCAGCATTTGAAAAAGCTGCAAACCAATCATTAAAATATGAAACAGACGAAATTGTTTCATCAGATATTATTGGTTCACACTACGGTTCAATTTTTGACTCAACACTTACCAAAGTTCAAGAACACGACGGTAAAAGAATTTACAAATTATTTGCATGATATGATAACGAAATGTCATATACAGCACAACTTGTAAGAACATTAACATACTTTGTTAAACTACAAAAATAATATTATTTTATAAGGCAACACTGTTGCCTTTTTTATTTGCTCTGTAATTTCAAAATGAAATATCAATTTTATTAAAATTATTCAATTCATTTTGACTAAAAGATCTATATTTTAGACTTATCGGCAGAAAAACTGTATTCATTACTGTTTTAGAGCTATTTAAAAAACATTTATTTGCTTTTATATAATTAATTTTATATATATCGCAAGGGAGGCCAAAAATAGCTAATCTTTTCTTTTGGCTATCTTCTTTAGATATCACCACCAAAGCCGACTTATAAGATAATTCGTCAAAATTGTGGTTTTCATTTTTAATTTTAAAAAATTCAAAATCATTAGTTAAATTAGACTCGTTTCAACATTTAATAAATAATAAAACAGCGTTTATTTTCTTTAAAAAGATATTTCTTTTGTTTTTATTCATTTCGGTAATCAACAAATCAAAAGTTAATTTATTTTCTTCTATATCGAATTTAAGTTTTTCTTTATTTTGTTTATATTTGAAAAATATTTTTTTGCAATTATGTATTCCTAAAGCGTGTAAAACAAAACTTAAAGTGATCATTAACCGGATTCTCAAATCGAATCGATTGCAGTTCCATTTTTTTATAAAGGATATGGATTTAACTGCATCAACTAATTTCAAAAATTTTAAAACAGTATATTTAAAAATTTTATTGTTAATTTTGATGTTTGATATATTCATATTTTTTAATTCAGAAATTTCTATTTTTATTTTTAAAAATATTATTTTAAAAATATACACACGTTTAAACCACAATTTAGTAATTTTATTGTGTAAAATTTAATTATTATGATTAATGATACAATAGCAGCAATTTCATCTGGCGGAAAAATTAATCAAGCAATTGCAATTATTAGAGTTTCAGGGGATGACAGTATTGCAATCGTAAAAAAAATTTTCACTGGAAAAGTTGGCAAAAACCAAACAATAACATTTGGAACAATAGTTGATAATTTTAATAATAATCAACTTGTTGATGAAGTTTTATGTATGTGATATATAGGTAAAAATAATTTTGTTGGGCAAGACACTGTTGAAATTAATTGTCACGGAGGTGTTGTTGTTTCAAATCGTATTTTGGAATTATTATTAGCTAATGGAGCAAGGCTGGCTGAACCAGGCGAATTTAGTCGTCGTAGTTTCATAAACGGTAAAATGGATTTAATTAAAGCAGAAGCTATAAATGATTTAATTCATTCTAGCACTATAAAACAAACTCAAATGGCAATTAGTAAGTTTGATGGCAGTACTTCTAAGTTTGTTAATGAACTTAGGGCTGAACTTTCGTATTTGATTGGTGAAATGGAAGTAGCTATCGATTATCCTGAGTATGATTTTGAAGATCCTTTCACCGAAAAATTGCTTCCAAGATTAGTTAAATTAAGCCAAAAACTGGATAAAGCAGTTGAATTAAGCGAAAATTCAAGGTTGATTTTTGAAGGAGTCAAAGTAGCAATTTTAGGGAAACCTAATGTTGGGAAAAGTTCATTACTAAATGCAATTTTAGAACAAGATAAGGCAATAGTAACTGATATTGCAGGAACTACTAGAGATTTAGTGGAAGCCTCTTTCCAATATAAAGGTTTTCTATTCAAATTTATTGATACTGCAGGAATTAGAAAAACTGATGAATTAATTGAACAAATTGGTATCAAAAAATCATTACAGCAAATTGATGATGCAGATGTTGTTATTCATGTTCACGATTTGACACAAGAAGACGATGAATCTGATAGAGAAATAGAAGAGAATACTATTTCAAAAGGTAAAAAATACATACCTGTTTATAATAAAATAGATCTAGCTGCAAATACTGAAAAAAACAATAGCTATATCTATATTAGTGCAAAAAACAATAATGTTGAGGTCTTGAAAGAAAAACTAGCTGAAATATTTAAAGATGTTGATTATACTAATATTGAATTCTTAAATAATTCAAGACAACTTTCGCTAATTAAGCAAGCATTAAATTCTGTGTATGATGCGATTAGTGCTATAAAACAGGGTTATTATTCGGATCTTGTAATAGTTGATCTAAGACAAGCTTGATCATTTTTAACAGATATCACAGGGAGAGCAGATAATGAGCTATTATTAGATGAAATGTTTAAGAATTTCTGTCTTGGTAAATAGAAGGAGATAAATGTCTATAAAATATATTGATTGCCATATGCACCCTTTAAAAATCTATTATGAAGATAATTATCAAGTTGTTGAAAAAGCCTATAATAAAGGTGTTTCTGCGATGCTAGTAACTGGCTGCAATGCTCAAGAGAATGAAGAAGTTTTGAATATTTGTAAACATTTTAACTATACATATCCAGTAATTGGGATTCATCCAAATGAATCTACTGGAAAGCAAGACGCTGACATAATAAAACAACAATTAACAAATGATGTTGTTGCTATTGGAGAGATTGGCTTAGATTATTACTATTCCGAAACTAATAAAGAAAAACAAAAGGAATCATTCATTGCTCAGATTGAAGTTGCCAAAGAACATAATTTACCTGTTGTAGTTCATATGAGAGATTCATATGAGGACCTATACGAAATTATGAAACAATTTCCGATGGTTAAATTTATGATTCACACATATAGCGGGGATATAGAATGAGCTAAAAAATTTTATGATTTAGGTTGTTATTTTAGCTTTAGCGGAACCGTAACTTATAAAAATGCTTCAAAAACAATTGAGGTGGTTAAATGATTACCCGTTGAAAGAATTTTAACTGAAACTGATTCGCCATATTTAACCCCTGCAACTAAAAGAGGAATGAAAAACTACCCCAATTATGTGATTTATACTGCAAACTTTATCGCAGGATTAAAAGACATGCCTATTGAAAAATTTGCTGATAAAATCTTAAAAAATGCTAAGGAGTTATTTAAACTAGATGTATCAAGAAAACATTAAAGCAAAAAAGAAATTTGGCCAAAATTTCCTTAATAACAAGCAAACTATTCAAAAAATAGTTAATGTAATAAATCCAGCAGGGAAGAAAATTATTGAGATTGGACCCGGGTTGGGTGCAATAACAAAAGAGATTATTAATGAAACTAACAAGTTTATAGCTTTTGAAATAGATAAAGACATGATCCAAGTTTTGGATGATCTACAAATTTTTGATAATGACTGTAAAACAGTGATTGAGGGTGATTTTTTACAAAAAGATTTATCTCTTTATGACGGTTTTGAAGTAGTTGGGAACATTCCTTACTACATTACAAGTGACATTATTTTTAAAATAATTGACAATAGATTTTTACTCAAAAGAGCTGTTTTAATGGTTCAAAATGAAGTTGCTGAAAGAATAGTTGCTAGACCAAACAGTCCTGAATATAGTAAATTAAGTATTACATGTCAATATGTGGCTGATGTCAAAAAAGAATTATTTATTGGTAAAAAGAATTTTACTCCTATACCCAAGGTAGATTCGGCAATTGTGTCATTTAATTTTCACCAAGACAAACAAGATAATTATTATAATTTAAAAGATTTTTTCAAACTATGCTTTTTACAAAGAAGAAAGAAATTAATTTGATCTCTTTCGCAGACATATAGCAAAGATATAGTCCTAAAAGTTTTTAATATTTTAAATTTAAGCGAGAACGCAAGAATTCAGGAGCTAGATTTAAAAACAATTTTAAATCTATACAAATTTTTAAATGGAGAAGGTTGTAGATATGAATAAGAAAATAACTTTTATCGGTACTGGTGCTTGAGCAAGTGCTCTTGCTTCGGTTTTATCTAAAAATAATAATTTAGTGACATTATGAGGAATCGATTCGAGAGAAATTGAAGATATAAACAAAGGTATAAATTCAAAATATTTTGAAGATATTAAGTTCAATAACCCTCTAAATGTTAATGCGACACTCGATTTAGAAAAGGCTCTATCTGATTTTGATTATGTTGTTCTTGCTGTACCATCTAATGCTATATGTTCTGTGTTGGAAAAAATTAAATCTGTAATCGGTAGCAAAAAAATCAATATTATAAATGTCGCAAAAGGAATTGATTCAGTAACAAGTAAATTCTTCTCTGATGTTATTGATGAACAATTTGGAGAACATATAAATAATTATTGTACTTTAATAGGCCCATCATTTGCAGTTGAAGTGTTTAGAAATTATTTAACAATGGTCAACATTGTTGGTCCAAATGTTTCATATTTAAAAGAAGTATCTTCGTTATTTAATTGTGACACTTTTAGAGCGGTCATTAATGAAGATGAAAAAGGAAGTGAATTATTTGCTTCTCTTAAAAACGTTTTAGCTATAGGGATTGGTATGATTAATTATATGATGCCATATCAAAATCCGCAGGCGGCTTTATTATCTATAGGCGTCAAAGAGATTCATACAATTTATAAAAAAATGTATCCTAATGGTAATGATCAATTAGGCTTTGAATTAGCAGGAATTGGCGATATTTTCCTAACTTGTTCAAGTCCTAAAAGTAGAAACTTTTCATTTGGTTATGAAGTTGCAAAAAATGGACTTTTAGCTACCTTAGAAAAAAATAAAAAAACCATTGAAGGGTACCATAACGCTAAAATTTTAAAGAGCATTTTAGATTCTCACAAAGATATTAATGTTCCATTTTTAAATAGTATTATTGAAGTGCTATATGAAAATAAAAACCCTTCTAATTTAATAGATTTTGTAGCTGAATACAAATAAATTATTTATAAAATATTTTTAATGTGTGAACTAATTTTATATTTATTAAAATCTATTTTAGTATTATAATTAAATAGAAACATTAGGCCTTCACATGGCACCATAGCCAAATGGCCAAGGCACGAGTCTGCAAAACTCCGATGTACCGGTTCGAGTCCGGTTGGTGCCTCCAAATTATGCGCCCATAGCTCAATTGGACAGAGTGTTTGGCTACGGACCAAAAGGTTAGGGGTTCGACTCCTCTTGGGCGCGCCAAATTAACGAAAGTTAACCATTCCAGCATCTGCTGGTTTTTTTATTTGATTTATTATCGTAATTCCAAAACACCAGATGGATAAGCTTAAAAAAATTAGCGATCAACTAACTTCAAGATTATTTTTAATTGCTGGTGTATTCTTTGATAAAAACTCTAATATATAGTTGATCACTCTATAGAATAAATTTAAAACTTCAGTATTTCAAAACAATAATATTGAACATATAAATATTAGTTCAAATAATGGTAATAAAAATAATGCAATAAAAATTCCTAAAAAGTTGAATCATTTGTTTATTTTCAACATAAATGGTATCAGTATTATGTAGATTATAACACCAACAAGAATATTTTTATAAACCTGTTTTATAGGTATATTAGATAATATATTTGGAATTAATATTGTGAATAATGAACATGTGAATGTGAGTATAAAAGAGAGTGAAAATACATTATTATTATTTAATAAAAATATAACAAACGCAGCAATTAATCAACCATCTAAAGGCTGAAAAGTTTTGTTATGTTGCTTATTAATGTTACGTGTTGCTTGCATTGTTATAGCACGTAATCCTGACATAAAACTTTTTAATAAGGTCAAATATGAAAATAAAAATAAAAAAATTAAACCACCAAACATTCTAGATTTTTTAGTAATTGGTTTAAAAATAAAAAACAGAAAAAGAAACAATAAATCAAAATGTATCCCCGATATAGCTATAAGGTGAATAACATTAAGCTTTTTCAGCGTTTCAATTAGTGTAGTATCGGTATCATAAATACCGAAAACAACTGTTTTTCAGTACAATTTAAAATATTTATACTGACTACCATAATTTTCAATGTTATTGAATATGTTATATGAATACTTTTTAATTTCTAATATATGTGGACGGTGTACAAGATATTTTATGTTATTTGATTTTATAAAAGTATAATCAAGTTTGATATTTTCTAAGTGGTGCGTCACAAATCCTTGAATTCTAATGTGACATCCTTCGTTGACCTCTCTCAAATTATTTTTAAAAACCAGTATGTTTTCATTTTTGTTTGATAATATAAAATATTTATCTGTTTGTTTTAATACAGACCCTTCAATTTCATAATTACCGTCAAACATAAATGTATTTAATTTTGTAAAAATAAGGTTGATTAAATATAATGCGCATAATATGAAAACAATTAATGAATATTTATAATTCATAAAAACTAATATCAACGAAAGAACTAAAAAGAGTACAGTTCAAATAAAAAATGTTTCTGCTGCATTAACAGATAAATGAAGCAAAATAGGAAAAACTAATGTAAAAATAAGAGGACTTATAAAATTAAAAATTGCTGGAGCTTTTCTATTGTTTTTGGTCCAATTCCTTTTAATTCATTTAACTCCTTTCATGATACTGTGTTATTGTCCTTTCTAAACTTAACTATCTTTTTGGCAATAGTTTGACTAATTCCTCTATCTATTAGCTCTTTTTCGCTGCTTAAAGTTTCTCATTTAATATAATAATTTTGCGTTTTTGATAGCTCATTTATATAAGGTATGTGTAATGTTGTGTTTGAGTTATATTTGGTATTTAAACTAAACTTAGATAAATTTGAATTTTGCTTTGGTTCAATAAGTTTGATGAGTTCTGAAAAAGTAACGGGATGATCAAAGTAGTATTTATCAGGGTATTTCACGGCACCTGAAACATTGACGAAAAAATGACCATCCTTAGCTTCTAAAGCTTTTATTTTGGTATTCGAATTGGTAAAAACAATTGCAGAGGTTGAAACAGCAGCACCAATTAAAATGAAAGATCCAAGAAATCAAAACTTTTTACTTTTCATAACTTAATATTGTTGAAAAATGATCACATATGTAAATTTGTAAAAAAATGATAAAAACAAGTGTTTTTTACCAAAATAAAAGTTGCCCAGTAGGCAACTAACATTAAACAGCTAAAATATCTTTTTCTTTTTTAGCTTCTAAATCATCAATATGAATAATTTTTTTATCTACAAGTTTTTGGATATCATCAAGATATCTTTTTTGAACATCTTCAGATAATTCATCGTCAGATTTAATTGATTTATTGATGTTTTGACGAACGTTTCTAACCCCCACTTTAGCGACTTCAGTGTGTTTAGAAAGCCCTTTTACAAGTTCTCTTTTTCTTTCAGTTGTTAATGGTGGGAATGTAATTCTTATTTGGCTGCCTTCATCAACTGGGTTAACTCCTAAACTTGCATTTGTTATCGCTTTAATAATATCTCTTACACATGTTTGATCAAAAGGCTTAATTAATAATTGTTGAGCTTCAGGAACACTGATATTAGCTAATTCTTCAAGCGGTGTTAAAGTATCATAATACATTACTTTTAAACCTTTAATTAACTGCGGGTTTGCTCTACCAGTTGAAATTTTAGAAAGTTCAAAAACATAGTGATTTAAAACTTTTTCAGTTTCTTCTTCAAATTCTAATAAATAAATATCAAATTCCATTATTTTGTAACCTCTGTGTGCTCTATTTTTCCTTCAACAGCTCTTAAGATTGAATCTTTTTCATTGATGTTGAAAATAATTAAATTTATATTGTTATCACGCGCCATGCTTGTAGCTGTTAAGTCCATAACTTGTAATTTTTTATCTAAAATATCATCATAAGAAATTTTGTCATATTTGACTGCGTTAGGATTAACTTTAGGGTCTGAATCGTATACGCCTGACACTCCATTTTTGCCCATTAAAATTACTTCTGCACCTATTTCAGAGGCGAACAAGGTTGCTGCGGTATCTGTTGTAAAGTAAGGTCTACCGGTACCACCGACAAATATAACAACTTCACCATCTTCAAGGTATTTTATTGTTTTTTCATTAATATAGTTTTCTGCAACTTTCTGATCGATATTAATTGATGATTGAACTCTGGCTTTTAAACCGTTTTTTTCAAAACCGCTTCTTAAAGCGAGACCATTCATAATTGTTGCAAGCATTCCGATGTAGTCAGCTCTATTTCTTGGAATTCCGTTTTTTGCAGCACTAGCTCCTCTCCAAAAGTTTCCGCCACCAACAACGACACTTACTTGTATGCCTTTTTTGACAATTTCTTTAAGTTGTCTTGCTATATCTTCAACAAGGTTGTAATCGATTGCTAAATGTTTCTCTTTATTGACAAGGCCTTCACCTGAAAGTTTAATTAAAATTTTCTTATGATTCATTTTTCCTCTTTATGTTCTTAAATTCTATTTTAATTATAAATTAAAATTTAATATTTAATTTTAGGAATTTTAAAATCGGCAAAATCAGGACCACTTTTATTAAATAAAATAAATAAAATACCTATAAAATAGGCATTTTAGCATATTAATCTTTAGTGTTTTATGAACTTCTTAAATCAGGTTTTTTTGTTTATTGTGTATCTAGAGTGATATGTTTTATAATAACCTTCATTTGCGATTATACCAAGATACATAAAATAAGAAGCAATCGAAACCAACAATGCGATATACATAAATGTTCCAAACACACCGAATTTTTTGTAGTCAATTAATGAAGTTAGATAACCGAAGATAGAGATAAAAATAATAGTTGGGACAGATGCAATTAATGCCCCTGGTGCAACTTGAGTTCATGACAGTTTGAATGCAGGACTTATTTTGAAAAGTAGTGAAAAACCTATATAAAGCCCTACTAGAAGATAAAGAGAGAATGAAATATAGAAATAAATATTTTCAGCATTTTTATCGTGTGATGTTGCGAAACCGAACAATTTATAGGTGTATAAGTACAGTGTTGTTGAAACAAAAATATAAATAGAAATCCAGAAAACAGTTATAAAACCTTTAAGCCTATTCAAAAATCAGTTTCCTGTTGATTCGTGTCTATAAATATAGTTTTCGCTGTAAATAAATTTGGCAAAACCACCGGAGCTAACTCATAAAGAAGCCAAAAACAAAGGTATTATAACTGCGTAAGTTGCAACACCTCCAAATTGTGCACCTGCTACAAGAGATTCTACGCCAGGTATAATTCTTGATAAAATAGCACTGAAAAACAGCCATTCAAGCCCTAATGGTAATAATTTCAATAGTAGGAACACGGATATCATTATCGGGACAAATGAAACCAGTAAATAAAACGCAAATGAAACTGGTATAAAAGCAAAATCCCTGCTTGAAAAGCGTTGATATATTCTATTAATTAATTCATTGACTTTTGGATTATTTTTTCATGAAGATCTAGGAATTACAGCAAACATAATTGTCTTAATAAAAAACTTAATAATTTTTTCCAAAAACGGAGTTTTATAGGTTATTGGTAAAATATTTTTGCTAAATGTAGACTTTTTTAATACGGAATTATATTTTTTTTCCATTGTTTTAATATTTAAGTTTGAATAAATTATATCCTTACTTCGCTTCATATTTTCCTTATATATAAATATTAACAAATTTAGGCATAAAATAGCTGTAAAAAAAGACAGCCGCAGCTGTCTAATTTAATTATTTTTCTCTACTTACAACTTTTTCAAAATCAAAATCAGTAGGAACATTTTTTCCAAAGTACTCAATTTCAACTAGAACTCTTTGATTTCTATCATCACACTCAAGAACTTTACCTTGTGTTCCTTTAAATGGGCCGTCAATTATTTCAACAATTTCACCAATACTAAACTTGTCTTTTTCGATTCCGGCATCAAATTCTTCTTGCAATAATTTTTCTTTTTTGAATGAAGCTTGAATTTGTGCATCAGAAACTGGGGTAGGTTTTGATCCTTTACCAGATGAACCGATTAAACCTGTAACATATTGAGTGTTACGTATTACGAATCAAGCGTAGTCATCCATTTCCATTTTAATAAATATATATCCATTATACATATTTACGTATTTTACTTTGTATGGTTCACCTTTTAATTTCTTTTCAGCTTCTTTAGCTGTTAAAGTTGGTTTTATGAACATTTTGAATGCACCTGTTTCACAAGCGGTTTCGTCAAAAAATTCACTTATTTGCTCACTAACAACACGGTTTTTTAAAGCTTCAATAACTTGTTCTTCTTTGCCTGAAACCGTGCTAATCATATATCAACGAAAATTTCTCATATATACGTCCTATCTAGTTTGAATTCCTGTTTGTTTGTAAATAAAGTACATTAATGCAGTAAAACTAAATACCGCCAAAGTGAAAATGATTGTGAAGATAACCACCTGTGCGAAAGAGATTCAAGTTTTTTTAGCTGAAGGTCATCTAACCCTTTTTAATTCTTTAACAAAACGACGAAATAAGTATTTTTTATTTTTAGGTTTCTTAATTGAATTTACGCTTTGATCCTTACTCATTATTTTTCTTCCTTATGTAGTGAGTGAGCTTTACACTTTGGACAATATTTGTTTAACAAAATTCTTTCTGCCCCACTGTTCACACTTTTCACAGTTGAATAATTTAAGCTGTGACAGTTTTCACAACTTAATGTAACTTTTTTCCTTAACATATGGTAATTATAAATAATTATTTTAATTTAATATATATTTTAATAATATGTTGGCTCAAGTTAGTTATAAAAATTATTTATTTTATTTACCAGAATTTGTCTATATTCGTTTAGTTTATGAGTTGTATAAAAATTTTTATTTTCACATTTTAATATATTTAAGATCTTAAGATCGTTTTGATTTAGTGAATTATTAAATTGAAAATAGTCTAATTCATCTATTTTATAGTTCATTTCGTCAAGCGAATTTTTATCTTCTACATAATGTAATTCATCTAAAGAAACACAATTTGAATTGAAAGCTCTTTTCTTTGCTCTTCAATAATTTACTTTTGTGTAGCAAAAATTTTTAACTGACTTAGTTAAAAACGTTATAAATGAGGCTTCTGGACGATATTTGTATTTTTTAACGATACTACATGAATTTTGGATAAAGTCGCAGCTTATATCATCGCATTCAACAGGTATGCCAAATATGTTTTTTATATTAAAATGTACTATTTTACTAATAGTACTGTAAAAATATGATGAAAGTAAAACATAAATATCATTACGATCCATTGTTAATAGTAATTCATCTATTTTTTCTGGTTCTGTTTTTAATAATTTCATAAATGTTTTAACTTTTATATTAATCATTTTTAATTAATTCAAATAATAAAATGCCGGTTGCAACAGATGCGTTAAGTGACTGCACTGATCCTTTTTGCTCGATATAAATTAATTGATCCGCAGCATTTTCAACAGATTTTGAAATACCTGTTTCTTCATTTCCAACTATTAAACAAGTTGGCTTGTTATATTCAATTTTGTTATATGGAACAGAATTAGAAGCCAAAGTTGAAGCGTAGATTCAAAAACCTCATTTTTTAAGTTTTTCAATTGTAGCAACTATACTTTTAACTTTAATAATTTTCAAGCCCACAAAACCACCAGAGCTTATTTTAAGCGTTGTTGGTGTAATGTCTGCGGCTCTGTCTACTGGAATAATTAAATGTTTAATTCCTGCAGCGTTTGTCGTTCTAATAATTGCACCGAGATTATGCGGATCTTGAATATGGTCTAAAATTAAAATATTTTGAGGACAATCTCTTTTGATAGTATCGAGGTCATATATTGGAAAATTTTTAAGCACTGCAATATAACCTTGATGATTTTCATTTGAAAAATCATCAAAGAATTTAGCATCTTTTACAACAATTTTATAATTTGAAAACTCCTTTAATTTGTCTGTGTGTGATTTTGAAATAGTATAAATTTCTTTAATTTGTAAGTTTGATTTTATTGCATCAATTACAGAATTTCTTCCACACAAATATAATTCTTTCATATTAGTCCTCCAAATTTAGTTGTAAAAGTTTGTTTTAAAAAATGTTAATAAAAATTAGATTTAATTAATTTAGTACGAATTTTATCAGCATTTTCATAATCTTTTTTGCCTATAAAACTGTTTCATTCGTCAAACAATTTTAAACCTTCAGCATATCTTGATATTCTGGTTAATTCTGGGTAAATAATGTTAATAATTGTAAATATATTTTTGGCATTATTCAATGAATGGGTTTTGTTGAATAATTTAATTTCTTCATTTAATATAAAATTAAAGTTTGAAAAGTCTGTATTTGAAATCGATTCGAGCATTTTTATAACTTGATCAGATTCATTGTCAATTAATTCATCTTGTTTAAAATTAGTTAAAAATTTAAAAATCAGTTTTTGGTATTTTATTTCTAGCTTAATCATATTATCAATTAATTCATCGGTTATATTAATATTTGCAGTTAGTTTTGCATTTGTAAAAATAAGTTTCAAAATTGAAGGACCAAATTTATTTAAAAAGTCTTTTGCAGCTATTATATTTCCTAAAGATTTAGACATTTTTTCGCCATTCAAGTTAATTTGACCACAACGTAATCATTCTTTTGCTAAAGGTTGATGATAAAGTGCATAATGTTGAATGTTTTCATTTTCATGGTGTGGAAATGTTAAGTCCATTCCACCACCGTGAAGATCCACTCCGTATGGACCAAAATGTTTGTTAATTAAAGCACAACATTCAGTATGTCATCCTGGTCTTCCCGAACCAAAAGGTGAATTAAATTTAATACCTACAGTGGTCTTCTTTCATAAGGCAAAATCAGCACTAAATTTCTTTTCGCTACTTTGTTCTTCAAATTGCATATTTTCTAAAATTTGGTTAGAAACCATGCCATATGCTTTTTGGTTGTTTAACACATTAAATCAGACGTTCCCGTCTTTATCAAGGTAAGCATTTTCAGATTCAACAAGTGTAGAAATATAACTTGTAATAAGTTCCATATTTTCAGTAACTTTTTCAATATGAGTTATAGTGTTTATATCAAAGGCATCTAGTAATTTAAAATATTCCTCAGTATAAAATTCACTTATTTCTTTTTCGGTTTTATTTTCGGTAATTGCTCTATTAATAATTTTGTCATCGACATCAGTAATATTGTGAATAAATGAAAATTCCTTGCCAAGAGCTCTATAAGCCTTTAAAACAATGTCATAAGTAATTATTGCTCTCATATTTCCGATGTGAGGACTATTGTAAACCGTTGGTCCGCATAAATATATTTTTAACATAGCTAAATTATAATTAATAAAAAATTTTTTCATTAAGTATTCAGCTTTAGTTTTAATGATTTATAAACATATATTTATACTAAAAAAGTGCATTTTAACGCAATAATATAGGCATTTTTTAATTTTTATATATTTTTAGTATAAAAAAAATATTAATTTATAATTTAAATATTATATTTAACTAGACCATACAAAAGTTAGGAGATTAATATGGGAAAATTAAATCTTAAAAAACACGTTTGACATAAATACGCAATATCTGCTGGTATTTTAGGTAGTATTACTGCTATTGCTTTAGGTTCAATGTATGCATATGCTCAAAAATCAGATGACAAACACGGTAAAATAAATCCAACAAAAGCCAATGATTTAATCACGTCATTTATTGACGTTAGAAACGAGGAACCTAAAACTAATTTTGTTGAAATTCACAATAATAAAAAACAAATTGAATACAACCCTAAAGCTGACACCGTTAAGTTTGCAGATAATACAATTATGTCAACAGATGAATACTTAAACAAGTATTATCAAAAACACCATGCCCTTCCATATTTAAACATTAAGTATGGTTCTTTTAACTTTTACAATCAGTACATCGAAGCGGTCAGCCCGTTAGAATTTTTTAATTTTACAAAGTGATTTATGTCTAATGTTTCATGAGGACCAGAAATTTTAACGCTTAAGTCATTCTCAATTGTTAAAGGTGTTGAAATGCACGGGAATAGTATTACTCTTGGATCGCACGCAAACAAAAACAAAGAATATACTACAATCAAATTCTTCCCAGATGCTTTCTTTGGAACCTTGCCAATGTTTTCAGAGCTTGATGGTCGTGGAAATATGCAAGATTCTTTAACGTATAAAATTAACAAAAATATTTTAACTGCTCCTGAATTACAGGACTTTTTGGCCAATATTGCAAAATATAATTCTTTCGCAAATATTTCAGCAGATACAATTAACAAAAATTACTTTAGAAATATCAATAATGTTTCAACCTTAAAAGGTCAAAAAGTTTATGCAATTAGAAAAAAAATAAACAGCTTATACTCTAGTTCTGCTATTTCAGAAGTGGAAAAAAATAGATTAATTCATAAATCGCCATATTTAACAGTTATAGCAGCTAATGATGAAAAAACAGCAAGAGAAATTCTAAAAACAAAATTAGAAAACCTTAAAAAAGTTGTATCTAAGTCTGCAGATTTTTCCGACATAGACCCAAATACAGTACTTTTAGAAGAAAAAACTATTATAAACTCACTTGTAAAAGCTAATGATGCCAATAACACTGATAAGTTAGTTGATAAGATTTTAACTTTAGTTTTTGATGATGGTTCGCAATATTTTATTCACCAAAGTTTTAACGAAATACTTACTAAAAACGAAACAAACGGTCATTTTGAACAACTTAAAAATTACCTTCAAATTGATAAAGCGATTGAAAAATTCAAAAATGATTACGAAGAAATTCATGACAAATTTATTGAAGCAATTAAAAAAATTTCTAAAAAAGATAACTGAACTGGAGTAGAATTAGGCAATTTAGTTACTCAAGCATTAAACACTAAAGACAAATCGGATGATGTCTTGTATTTCACTTCGCAAATTGGTGCATTAGATACACAACTTGCCGATTATACAAGAGCTATTGAGGCGTTAGATAAAGCTCAAAAAGATTTAGAAAAAAATAATGCTGAAATTGATGTTATGAAAGCTGACTTGCAAAAGTTAAAAGACGAAAGACAATCATCTACTGATATTAATAAACAAGCTGAATTAGATACAAGAATTAAAGATTTAACTAATAGAATTAATGATGCAGAATTACTTTTAGCTCCACTTAGAAATACAATAAGTGGTATTAACGATTTAATTAGTACTAAAGCAATTATTGAAAGCAAGAACAACATTATTGCAAACCGTACTGCTTCAATTAAAACATACCAAGATAGAATTGCTAAATTAGAAAGTGAAATTAGTACTTTAGACTCAGTTGAAGATGTCCAAAAAATTAACTTTAATAACAAAGAAATTAGAAAATTCCAAAAATTTATTAAACACCAAACTTTATTAAATGATTCTGACAAAGCTATTGTTCAAAATCTACAAAATACTGCTTTAGGCACCGATATTGTTAAAGAAGTTACAAAAGTTAAAACTGCTAGAATTGAAGAATTAAATACCGCAAATATTGAGTGAGATAATGCGAAAGCTGATTTAGCTGCCTTTGCAAATATTTCGTACAGCAAAGATAACTCTAATGACAATATTATTTTGACTAATTTTGTACAGTTAGTTGATGATTTTGATACATATAGAAACGATTACAAAGCCACTGAACCTACAAAAGAGGAGTTTGTTTTTAGTAAAGATGCTGAAAAATTGAACGAGGGTTTTAAACGTTTAAATCTATATAGCAATAGAATTAGTAGAGCATTAAATGCATTTACGAATGATAATACTAAAGACGTTGAATTTAAAGACTATACATTTTATCAATATGATATTGCTTATATCCCTAGTGAAATTATTGCAATTGAAACTCTAGCTGATGCAAATGTTAAGTCAAGTTTAAGCTGAAGAGATTTTTATGGAATTAGTGATTTTGTTAACGATAGAGAAAATATTTTAGGTAAAGAAAATCTACAATTTTACGCTTATAGTCCAAAAATTCATGATGCTTGAGCTGAATTACAATCTAAATATCCAGAAAAAACCAAAAACATAAATTATGATAATTTAAGTCAAGAAATTCAAAGTCTTGACACCATTCTAACTCAACTAAAAAGCTTTATTGATAGCTATGAAGACCAAAAATCAAGTGATAAGGAAAACACGACAAGCATTTTCAATTTACTTAAAAAATATATCAATAACACAAAGTTACCTAAAGATGTTAAACTATTAGGATTTGATTCTGAATTTCCTATTTTCCAAAATGAGGATGAATTCAAAGATTTTATAGATTCTGATGCTACATTAGTAAAAGAATACCTTGACCTTATTTTAAATGGTGTAACCGATTCAAACATTGAATTTAGAAAACTAGGTATTAACCAATATTTAGTAAAAATCAAAAATGATTTACAAGCCGATAAACAAGATGAATTCGCTAAATTATTACAAGCAATTTCAAACGTTGTAGAGGCCACAGACAAATTAGATTCAAGTAACGTTCAAAGCTTAAATGATTATTCTAAATTATTATCTGATACAAGAAAACTAGCAGATGTTTGAAAAGCTAATGCTTCAATTTCTCGTTTTGTTGCATACGAACAATTATTAGAATTAGCATCGTTTAAGTATGATGTTGAAAAAGCAATAAATATTGCAACAGATTTAGTACAAAACGCTAATAAATACAAAGAAGATTTAATTGCATACGAGGTAAATGATCTTAAGAAAAAAGAAGCAGAATTCAAATGAAATCATTTAATCTCAATTTTAGATATTGATAGTACTACAATAAATGAAAAATTATTTGATTTACTACAAACTTTTGAAACCCAAAATGCAGTCTTATCCAATAACATTTCTGAATTTATAACTAAAAAACTTGAAGCAAATAAACTTTCAAATAAATGAATTATTGATTTATTGAATTTTAGCAATTTTGACGAAGTTCTCGCAAAACGTAAATATAGCTCTGATCTTCAAGTTAGTGAATTAGATACAGAAATCAACCAATTAGAACAAGCTATAAATAGTTCTGATGAAAAGATTAAAGAACTTGAACCAATTCTTGAAGTTCGTAAAAAAGATTTAATTTCAGAATTAAATACTGTTTTGGAAGCTGATAAAGCTACAAACAAAACAAAGAAACAAAGAATAATTGAGTTAACTGACCCAATTATTAATTCATTATCGGCATTTAATAGCGAAAGTGTTGAAACTGATGCTTCAGGTCAAACATTAAGATTCCAAAGCTGATATAGTGCAATTAAAGAAAGCTACGATAAGCAAATTAACGAGCTATTAAATGCTAATTCATCAGCATTAGCTCAACTTTCGCAAAATAATTTAAGTACATTGCAAAGAGCACAATTAGAAGATTTAGTTAAAAAGAATTCTGAGTTTATTCAATATTGATTAAAATCGCTTGCACAATTAGATTTCTTTAGCAATTGATTCAGGGATTATGAAACTCAACTTAAAGAATTGAAACAAAAAGTTGAAGCCGAAGAAGTTCCTGCGACAGATATTCAAAGATTCTTATTCAATTTCATACAAGTGTTAACAGGTTTTACCAACGCGCCTACACAAGAGGTTGATAAAACAATTAGACGTATTTTGTTCAATCTTAAGAATTTAACTGATGAGAATAATAAAGAAATTACATTGAATTATAGAATGTCTGTTCATACTGCTGTTGAAGCTTATAATGATGCTATTTATCGTATAAATAACTTCAAAGATAATAAAACTAATTACGCTACTAAAATAGCAGTTTTAAAGGCTGAAAAAGCAAAATTAGATAGTTATAATGCGAACGCTTCATCACAAGCTGAATTAACGAGAGTTGCTTCTGAATTGCAAGATGGAAAAGAAAAACTTCAACAATATGAAAACGATTTAGCAAATATTCAAAATATTTTAACTTCAAAAGCTAACAAAACTAATCTTATTGATATAAAAGCATCTGAATTGTTACAAGAAATCAACATTGAAGTACAAAAAGATAGTTTAATTGAACAAGCTAAACAATCATTGAGTGAAATTAATCAATCAAGTTATGTTTTAAATGTTGATAAAGCACAATTAAAACAAAAAGAACAAACTTCTAGTTATTCAAGTCTTTACGCTGAAATTCAATCACTTAAAAAAGAATTTTCAAAATTAATTCAAACATATCCCGAAGAATATAAATTCGGTATTTTCTTAAGACAAATTAAATCTACAGGTATTTTAGGCATTAATCAAGATTCATTAGATAGAAAAAGAACTATTGACGAAATCAACTCATCGACAGTTCTATCGGACGAATGAAAAAATATAATAACGACCTATATTTCTAATATTGAAGAAATTAAAGACAGCGCAACACATATTTTTGCTTCTTTTGAAAACATAAAAAATAAAATTCATGGTATTATCATTAAATTAATAAATGCTAATGTTTCATTACAAACCGAAAGATCAAACTTTGCTAATGAGATTGTAAAACAGTTTGAAAAGAAAATTAATACAGTTTTTGCATCTGTTGACACGAATAAACTTGCGAGCGAAAACGCAAAAGAATTATTCAAACAACTTGAAGAATTAATTAAAGAATTTAATTTTGAATTAGTCAAAAATGATATTAAAGATAGCTACATAAATTCATTAGAAGAAGAATTCAAGAACTTAAATTCTTACCTTGAAACTGTTGCGAGTGAACAACACGGTTATGGTTCATTATTATTTGCATTCCTTGAAAGTCAAGCTTGAGCAAGAACTGATAGAATGCAAGAAAAATACGCTAGAATGTTCTATCCACTTATTAAACACAGCCTGGAAAATAATGGAGTAGAACTTAACTTAATTAAGCAAAATATTCAAGCTAAAATAAATAAATTTAGTTCTGCAACAGTAGAAAGAACGAAATTAGAAAAACAATTAGAACTATTAAATAATATTAATAATTATGTTGATAGTTTTGCTAAATTCAACAATGAAACAGAGCTATTTGATGAATCTAAAATTACTGATGCTTTTGATGTTAGAGTATTTTTCAATGCAACATATAAAAACTTAAAGAAATCAGAAAAAAAATTAGATGGCCAATTAGTTAATGTTCAAAAATATCTAGAAAAATTCAACGCAATACTTGATACTAATTTAGGTGATGCTGATATTGATAAGAGACTGATGCCATTATTTGAAAAAGGTGTTAAGGTCGCAACAGATTTAATTGTTGATGTAAGAACCAATGACTTAATCAATAACAGAAAACAAATAATGATTGCAAATAACAAATTAGGCGATGCAATTGAAAATGCAAATGACTTAATTGTTGCAAAATCTAGAATTGAACTTATTGACATCTTAACTAAGAAAAGACTCCTTAAGCCCGGTGCAACGAATGAAGAAATTGATGCTGTAATTCACAAAGTAAGCTTAAGCAATGTTTCGAAAGAAGGTACAATAATTATCTTCACAATGAGAGAAACAACTCAAGGTGATTTTGCTTACGAAATTACTGATAGTGCTACTAAAAAGGGTTATACATCAAAATACATTAAATTAAATGCAGACGCAAACGCTTCAAAAGAAGTAATAAGTGTTGTAAATGATTTAATGTCCACACTAGGCTACAAAAAGATGGTTGTTCCAAAAATAATAAAAGAACAAAATGAAATTAAGAATCCTGAAACAGGTGCATGAGAAAAAACTTATGATCTTTTTGCTGAAGCGTACGAAAACTTAACAGATTCATTACTTGAAAATGTTCCATTTGCGGGCGAATGATTAGATGGACCACATATAGCAAAAAGAATAAATGAAGATGGATATATTGAATATAAACTTGAAAATGGACCATATTTAGGTTTTTCTAAAGATTCTCGTGTCGGTTTATGAGCTATTTTAAAAATGTCTGATCCTAACTTTAAAGGTATTTCAACGGACTTCTTAAAATTCGTTGGTGCTCACGAATATGGCCACCATATGACTTTAAATGGAGCTCATGATTTAAGCAACAGAGGAAGCAATCCAATATTTGTTAGTGCTCTTACACCTAATGCAACGCCAAACATCAATAACTACTACAGTAAAGATGTTGTTGAGTTATATCTAAAAGCCCGTACTCACGTTGAGTTGGATACAAAACGTCTTTTAGATGAGTTTGATGTAGTTCAAGATTATGGTGAATATGCTACATTCAAATTCCCTAAACTTGAAAATGGACAAATTACTTTTGAAGATAAGGAAACAGACGCAGTTAAATCTCTTGAAGAAGATAAAGATATTTGAGGTGTTCCTTTAGATAGTCAAGATTTACGAAAAGCCCTATCAAACAAGAATAGAAGATTCTTACAAAACTATACCGGAATGTTAGAAGCCGTAGCAGCCAGAAGAAAACAAAATGGTTTAGATGGCGAAAATGAGAAATGATTAAGTCCATTTGATTTATGAATTATTAATGCTATTGACTTTTATTCAGGTACTTTAAACCCTACTGTTGACAGTAAATTTAAGAATGCAAAAACTGTTAAATATATGATTAAAGACGAAAACGGCGAATATGTATTTACAGATGCTAATATAAATATGCTTGAAGGTGTATTAAAAGATGGAATGGGCAATTTAGTTAAATTTGATAGTGTTACTACTGAAGACGGTATTACTCTTGAGCCTAAAGTTGTAGAAGGTATAAAAGATCCTGCAACAGGTAATTATGTTTTAATTAGCAAAGTATTAATGTTTAATGCTGATGGTTCTCCAGTTATTAGCGCTCCATTAAATGTTCGTTTAGATGATAAGAATGATAAAAATTATGACCCTAATGCTATTAAATATGTAAATGATCAAATTCAGATGATAGATAGAGCTATTAAGTCCTTAATAGTTATAAGATTTACAATAAACGGTTGAGATGGTGGCAATTCAAGACTTAGTGCAGATCCAGTTATTGAGTTAGATTATCCGGCGATTAGAAACCTATTTGGAAATACAGTTCCTAGTGAAGTGTCAGCATTCTTTAAAAATATTTATAAGGATTATGTTTCTGTTCGCGATGTAAACACTGGATTATATAAAGTGGGTGTTCCAAATAAAATTAAGCCTTACAACTTAAATGGTTCAGTGGATAAATCAAGCGCCTTTCCTCAAGATATTCCAATGTCTATGATTTATGGTAATCCATCTGTCTGAAATACCGATAAATCAGTAGGATTCGGCGAATTAATGAGAACATTATTCACCTCTGGTAACTCGTTTGGAAATATGATGAATGGTGGGAATGGTCAAGTATTGTTCATAAGCAAAGATAAACAATATATTCCTAACACAAACATTAATGAAGCTTTTGCCGACTTATTCTTCAAAAACAGCCTGCCAGCTACATATATGACTATTTTTCAAGCTAAAAAGACATTAAAATGATTATCAACTTATACACCTTTATTTGTAACGAATAATCCTGCTTCACATGCTGTTTGATTAATGAAAAATAATAATGGTTCCACTATTGCTGGTTCAAATGCTAGAGATTTTGAATATGCAAGCATTTCAAAAGTAGGCATTAACTATACAGATAGATTAAGCAGAATTGATAACAATCCATTAACTGGTTTATTTGGCTTATTTAAAGGTGAAAACGGTGAATTAGGTTCTAAAGTTGAATTCTCTGATTATCAACAATGATTAGACTTTATTACAGTTGACTTTAAACAATCTACATTTGATGAAAATAGCAATATTGTCAACTGAAATGTTGATTATGTTAATTCAAAAGTAGACATAACTAAATTCAAACAAGTCTATAAAACAAACGTTATTGACAAAATTAATACACTTGATTTACCAAATAGCGAAAAAGAATCACTCATTTCTAAATACAGTGAATTTGAATTTCTTGCAAATGAAGATACAAGTAATCAAATGTGAGCAAATGAAATAATGACAAGATTTAGTACGTCATTGTTCGCGATGTTTACATCAAACTTAAGTCTGAAAGATTTTGAAAACAATAAGAATCTTGCTTGAATATTTGATAAAAATGTAGGTTATGGAGAATTCAAAAAACAAGAATTCAAGATGGTTAATCCAGACACGAAGACTTGAGAAATTTCAGTTGATGACTTAAATAAAACATACAAAAAGATTGCTGATTATTTAAGTGTTGATGTTGAACAGCTTAACTTATTTGATGCTTTAGTGTTTGATGGCAAAATACAAGCTTATACAAATCAAACTACTGTTGCTGTTCAATTACAAAAATTTGACTTGCTTAGTGTATTCTCATCATTGGCCACAGGTGCCTTTAAAACAGCTCCATCAGACGATGTAACAAGCTACTTTAAGACTAAAAATGAACGTAAATATAATGAATTCTTCTCTGACTATACATATAGTTTTGCTGAAGTAATTAACCGTGATAACTTGCAAATTACTTACTCACCTTCAAGAAATGAATTTGGTAATATGCCTTCGTTCTTGTCTGGAATTAGTGAATCAAATACTGGTTTAGAATACATTGTTGATGGCACAGCGACAAGAAAATGACTTTCTAAAGCTCTTAAATTAAGAGATACAAGAGGAAGAAACGGAATTGTTAATACAATAGTAGAACAAGAACACTTATTTGACTTAGAGCAAGAATACAAAGCAAATGCGATAGGTATCAAACACAAGAAAAGAACTATGTCTGTTGATAAAAATTTAAGTGAAACAATTAGCTATTCAAATAACTACTTTGGAGATTTCCAATCAATTAACAATGGTTGATTCAAAGATAGATGATACCGTGATATTCTAAACTTCAAGTTATATGATGATAAAGGGAAAGACATAGTTGACGAAACTATCAGAATTAAAGACCTAAAAGGTGAAACTGTAAAAACTAGAGCGAAAGCTTACTGAGAATACTACATTCAATCACAAGGTGTGGGTCGTAGAAATATTTCATCAATTTGAAGAGATTCGGATAAAGATGCCGTTTCAATGTTTGGATACTTAACTTCAGATGTGGCTGATAAAGCTAACTTCTTAGCATTTAAAGATAAGGCTACAGGTGAAATAAAAACATTAAGAATAACAAAAGAAAACACAAGCAATATGTTCTACTACAAGAGTCAAAATATTGAAAATGAAGAAAAATATGATGCTGGAGATAAATCAGTTCGCCATACATTGGCTGACGAAGAATATGATTTCACAGATAAAAATGGTCATCATAAAGGTGTTGGTTTTGTAGCTTGAGCAAGTGATTATGCAATTATGTCTAAATATAGAAATGCTTTATTGCTTCCAGGACATAGCTATGAAATTTACTTCTCAAGCGATTCTGCGGGCTTAAAAGACAAATTATTAGTTGATTTAGGTGATTGACACTCATTGGCTGAAAACGGTAAAACATTCTCGCAAGCACCAATTAAAATTTCTCAATATAAAGTAGACAGAAATAAAGCTTATGAGTATATTTTGGATGAAAATAATGAAAAAATTTATGAACCTACAATCTTCATAAATGATCAATTTAACGGAGTTAAATAGAAAGGAGAGTAATGAAACATAGAAAAATATTATTAAATACTATTGCTGTTAACTTTGCAACTTCTGCAGTTTTGATTTCAGCTTCATGCAATAAAACAAATAATAATGTAAGAGACTATGATTTAGGTTTGGTTTCTGAACCTATCAACTCATTGAATTACATTAGATTTGCATCAGTTAATAGAATTCTTCCTTCATTAGTAGAATCTCCTTTGAAAACTGGGCCAAGTGAATCAATTAAAAGAATTTTAGGCTTACCTGAAATTCAAATGGGCGTTTATCAAAATAATAATAAGCCTTTAGACGATTATTTTAACGGTATTGAAGCGAGTGATGAAAGAACCGGACAATACTATGATTTAGGTTCGTTGGGATCAGCAACAGGTACTTTAAGTGCCGATGGATCAAGATACCAACCTATTAGCGTTGTAATGAATAATAATAAAGTTCAATCTATGATGGCTTTATTAAATGATGGTAACAGTAAATGAAGTAATGGCGATGAAGTTAATGCAGATGACATTATTGATGCAATTCACTATATCCTTGATTTATCAACTGGTAGTCAAAAATTAACTAGTTTATTGCAAAGAAAATTCAGTCATGCTCAAAATGTCGTTGACGCACAGCAAGATTACATTAAAACTTTTGGTATTGCTTACAAAAATCCATTTCAATATCCAAAATTAAAAAATATTAACGGTAAAATAATGTACGATCTTTTTGATCCTGAATACAAATTATTTCCTTCTCAAATTGAAGCAATTAAAAAGAGTAGAAAATTTGAAAACATTAATAAAACAGACTCATGAGTCAAAGAAATGGAAACTAAGGAAGCTGGAATACTAGCTAATTTAGAAAACGCTGTTCGTAATTTAGGCTTATTTTCAGGTCGTCTATATTGAAATTATTCAAATAAAGAAATATTATCAAGTATTCCTTTCTCGCCTGATTTTGATATAAATGCAGATGAAACTATAATTATGCTTCCAAATTATGATTATTTATATGGCAAACATACCCCAAAGGAACTTGAAAATATTCCTCAAAGAGTTCCTGTTAAAATCAAAAAGTACTTATTTACAGACAGAAGACAAAAATTCACTAAAGAATTTAATAATTTACTAAAAAGATCTGAAAAACTAAAAAATAGATTAAACATCCAATATTCTGATGATAATAAAGATGAGTACACAAAAGCTGTGAATGCCTTATATAAAGAAAACACAGTTAATAATGATTTTGTTAATACTTTTGATGCTAAAACTTTTAGGTATACAAGACAGCTTGCTTTAGATGAATATTCAATTAGGGTTGAATATTCAAGTAGTGAACCTGCTTCGGTTTCAAACGTATTACAAGACTTGCAAAGTCACCTAATTCCAATTAATAGAAAATTCGTTGAATTAAATGGTGGAATTGCCGAATTTGGCTTCAACAAAGACAAATTCTTAACAAATGGTGCCTTCAATTTAGGTGATGTTGTTTTAGGGCCTCAGGGGTATGTAATCTTAAATAAAGATATTCACTATTATTCATCAGATAAAACAATGTCAAATAAAATTAAGATTTTCTTCAGTTCAGATCCAAATATTAATTCAGCTTTATATAGCGATCAATACATTGCAACTACTAGAATACCTGCAATTCAACAACTGCAATACTGAACTAATCTAAAATTTAGAAAACATATGAAAAAATCTTCTGGTTTTGGTACTATTGCTTTAGCGTTTAATCTTGATAAAGAGAGATATGAAAAAATACAAAATAAAGAAAGTCTTTATATATATGATGAAAATCTAAGAAATGCAATTTATTATGCAATCAATAGAAATGAAATGCTTAATATTGTAGGTTGAAACTCATCATACCCTGTTATTACTTGGACAGCCTTTGGTCAAGGTTCATCATCATTTGGAGATGCAATTGAGTTAGCATTTGACCACGATTACATGTTTACAAAGGTAAATGATAAAATTGATATTCCAGTTCAAAACTATAGACACTTAGACCACTTATCAAAGAGTTATAACTTTGAGCACGTTGATAGAACAGATAAAGCATTTCATTTAGATATTGCAAGAAGTTATTTAGAGCTTTACAAAAAAGCTCATCCTACAGTTAAACACGTAAAATTAAGATATATTTCTAACTCATCTGATGAACAACAAAATGCGGGTATAGCACTTCAAGACTTTATGCGTAAAGCATTTGGAGATTTTGTTGAAATTGAAATTAAAAGCTTGCCCGAAAATGTTTATGAAGACTTTAGAACTAAAGGACAGTTTGACTTACTTTATAAAAACTTTGATGCCTTTGGTACAGATGCATATAGTTATATAAAAGTATTCTTCAGACCTGACGGTATTGATACTAAAAATGCGAAGGAAACAGGTTTTAGAAATAATCCATCAGGTTCATGAGTTTACAGTGATTATTTTGGAAAATTAGGCTATAAATTAGATGAAAACAATCAAATTCTGCTTGATGATTCTTCAAATAATAGATTAGCTGAAACTACAAGAAAAAGACTAAGAATTGAAAAAATAATCTGAGATAAAATGCTTGAATTAGTTTTCCAAAAAAATGGAGAAACTTCAAGTCAATTTACAGATAGATATACATCATTTTTCACTAACCAATTTACACCAAAAGAACTATCAGAAGGTTGAACTGAGCAAAAAGCTTTCGGTATCATTGCAGCTTTAGAAAAGATAGTTAGAGATGGTGCCCCAGTTGTTCCTTTAATGGAAGTTGATACGTATTGAGAAATTTCTAGAGTTAATGGAACAGATAGTTTATATACTTATTCACTTCAGTTTGCTTATGACACAGCAAGACCACCTAAACCAAATCTTCCAACAGAAGTAAAAGAAGAATAGAAAGGAATAAATGATTCAAAAATTTGATACAAACCAGAGTTATATGTTTGTTGATGATTTAACTCAACTAGATCCAAAACTGAAAATAGTTGATAATAACCAAATCATTGACTTTGAAAATAAACATAAGAAAAAACTCAAGTGGAATGAAAAACTTTTTAACGTTAAAAGTCATTGATTAAGAGTTTTCTTAAAAACTTTAGGAATTCTGGCAGAGTTTTTAATTATTGCATTTATTGTTATTACGATTACATTCTTCCTAATTAATTCTGTGCCTGGTGGAACAGGTTTAACTGCTGGGCTTGATGAAGCGTCAAGAAAGGCTACTGAAGAAAAATATGGTCTTAATGAACCATTAATTATTAGATATTTTATCTACTTAAAAAACTTAGTTCAATTTGACTTTGGAACCTCATTATCTGTGTTCCCTGGAGAACATATTAATGATTTCGTTTGGGTTAGATTCTATAAGAGTTTCTTAATAGGTATTTTCTCGGTTATGCTTACTTTAGTAATTGGTATTCCTTTAGGTGTTTATGTTGGTATGAATCCTGATAAATTGCCTGACCATATCGCTACATTAGTAGTTTCAATTTTCTCATCTATTCCATCATTAATATTTGCCTTATGGCTCTTATTAATAGGAAGACAAGTCAAATTACCTTATTTATTTAATGAGGCTGATATGTCATCTTACATATTGCCAGGTCTCGCCCTGTCGTTAGGTTCTATTATTGTTTATATTAAATATATTAGAACTGAGCTAAATAGGGAACTTAATTCTCAACACGCTAAATTCTGCTACCTTAAAGGTATTTCAAAAACTCGTTTTGTTTGAACTCACGCAATTAAACCTGCATTATTCCCAATAGCTACATTCTTCCCGGTTGTTATTTTTGGTAGTTTCATTGGTTCTATGTTTATTGAGCAAATATTCTTTATTACCGGTTCGGGTGGATTATTGTTAAATGCTATTACATCTAAGGACTATAACATTATTCTATTTATGGTTACATTATTCTCATTATTAACAATACTTTCATATACTTGCCGTGATGCTTTATATCAAATCATTGACCCTAGGGTTAGAAAGAGAGGTTAATCAATGGCAAATAAATTCAAAGATTGATTCTCTAATTGAGCACGTAAAGCAAAACTTAGAAATGAAAGCCCTACTAATCAAATGGGTAAAGAATTAGCTCCAAATCCATTTTTACAACCCTTGCAACATAAAGAATGGCAGATCATTGGTAATTTATTTGAGTTTAGCGAAACTGGAAGAATGCACAAAAAACAAAATACTTTTGTTGAATTCTTCTACCGTTTTAGTAGATCATTTGCTGGAGTGTTTGGTTTTGTAACCTTAATGCTTTTGATTATTTTGGCTATGATTATGCCTTTTACGACAAAATTTGATCCTTTAACCGTTAATGACTCAGAACGTTTTGAAACATTCTTTACGAATGGACATATTTTAGGAACCGATGCTCTTGGTCGTGATGTTTGAGCGAGATTATGATATGGGTTAAGATATTCGCTTACGTTATCATTTGTAGCTACATTTATTCAAGTGTTTATTGGTTTAATTATAGGGATTATGATGGGGCATTTTAGAGTGTTTGATAAGATAATGACCTTTATTATTAAGATTATCTCAAACGTGCCTTCAATAATTATTCTTATTGTTATTACTATTATTTTAAAACCTACATTCTGAGTTATGGTATTTGCGTTATCCTTCACTTCTTGAGCTGGTATAGCAAACCAAATGCGTTCTCAGGTGTTGCGTGCTAAATCATTTGAGTGAGTTAGTGCTTCAAAAATTCTAGGTACTCCAACATATAAAGTTTTAGCAAACTACTTACCTGTATTAATTCCATTACTTATTACTGAAATTGTGTTCCATATACCCGGCATTATCCTTTCTGAAACATCATTAGCTTTCATTGGTTTATCTATTCCAAATGTAGCTACACTTGGTAATTTAATTTCAGAAGGTTCAAAAATCTTTACTGTTTATCCACGTTATGTTTTAATTCCATCGTTTATGTTAATCTTGGTAACTACTTCAATTCAGCTTATGTCAGCTGCTGTTCAAGATAGTTTATTAAGACAAAGATAGAGGCCTAAAATGATAGAAAAAGACTATAAAACAGTTGAATTAAAAATTCAAGAAGATAAAAAAGTAGATAAAAACACATTAGGATATAGCAAAAAATTTCCGCGTGTTTTAGAATATAAAAATAATCCTGCTCCTTTAGATATGATGGAAATTAAAACAGAAAAAGGAAAAGGATTTTGAAGAAACTTCAAAGACTACTGAGTCCAAAAAGGCAGACTTATCAAAACACTATGAATAAAATTTACAAACTTATTTAGAAAAAATAAAAAGTTAGCTGAAGAAGAAATAGATGTATTTGCAGGTACCAAAAGCGAAGTAGTTTTTGGCCAAGACACTAAAATTGCAGCCGAAATTGAAGATATTTATTTAACTTTTAAAAATCCAGCAAACCCCAAAGAAAAGAATCTAGTTTTACGTGGTCCAAGTCTAAAAATTTATGAAGGTAAGGTACACGCCTTAATTGGAGAATCTGGAAGTGGAAAATCCGTTATTACTTCATTACTTTATGGACTAACTGGATCGAATGTCATAATTGAAAGTGGAAAAATTAGATTATATGGCTTAGAAGTTCAAAACTTTACACCTTATAACTGAGAAAAATCTAAACTAAGAGGTAGAATTGTCTCAGCAGTTTTCCAAAACCCTATGTCTATTTTAGATCCAACAATGAAAGTTGGAAATCAAATCATTGAAGGTATGTTAGTTAACAAAATTGTTAAAAATAAAAAAGAAGCTTATAAAGAAGCTATCAAGTATTTACAATTAACTAAGATTAATAACCCTGAACAAGTTATGAAAGCTTATCCCCACGAACTTTCGGGTGGTATGATTCAACGTATAGCAATAGCAGCGATTGTATCATTAAAACCAAAAATTTTAGTTATGGATGAGCCGACTACAGCTTTAGATCCAACTGTACAAGCTCTTGTTTTAGATATTATTAGAGAACTGCAAGAAAAATTCAATATTGCGATTGCTTTTATTACTCACGACTTAGGTGTTGTAGCTTCCATTGCTGACTTCATAAATATTATGTATGCCGGTCAAATAGTTGAATCGGGAACAAAAGAAGAAATCCTTTTACATCCACAACACCCTTATACTTGAGGTTTAATTACGTCAATGCCTGATTTTAATAAAGGAGAAAAATTACAAGTTATTCGCGGAGCTGTTCCATCTAATTTAAATAATATTGAAGGTGATGCCTTTACTGTCCGTAATGATTATGCACTCGGCGTTGATTTTAAAGAGGAACCTCCTTTTTACCAAATATCACCTACTCACTTTGTAAAAAGTAATTTATTGAATCCGAATTCGCCTCATTATGAACCACCTAAAATTATTCAAAACTTATGAAGTAAGTATGATGAAAGACTTTTATCTAAAGTTGGTTCTGTGGAAAACATGATGATTTCTGAAGAAGAATTTAAAAAGTTCGAAAAACTTGCAAATGAGCATAATATAAAAGCTCAAAACTTATGGGACGAAAGAAATAAAATTCTAGAAGAAAGAAAAACTAATACTTCTATAAAACAGCCAAACAATTCAAAGAAGGAGCATAAACATGAGTAAATATTATGTTGAAAAGCGTAATTTTAACCAGGTGGCAGTTCGCGAAATTATGTCCGGCACTGAAGAAATGCTTAATGCATATCCTAATAAAGATATTTTGGTTGAAATTAGAAATTTAGATATTACTTATGGTTCTGGTGTAAAAGAGTTTAAAGCTATTAAAGATTTAAACCTAAACATCTATGACGGAGAGGTTTTGGGGTTAGTTGGTGAATCTGGCAGTGGTAAATCAACCACAGGCAGAGCCATAATTGGTTTAACACCTCATAGCTTTGGATATATTAAAATTTTAGGTAGAACTATTCCTAAAAATTTTGACAAAGTATTCAAATGAAGCAAAAATTATAAAAAGCTTATTGACTTTATGGTTAATAAAGTTCAAATGATTTTCCAAGATCCAACAAACTCATTAAATCCATTTAAGAACGTTGAAGATGTTGTTGGCGAAGGTTTAACAAATATTAAAAACTCAAGATTTATTTACCTAACAATTTATGATGAAGCTACTTTTTTAGAAATAAACGAAAGACTAGCAAAACAAAGTTCAGACTTAATTATTTACACAAGCCCATTAAAAGCTCTTAGAAATCATCAAAGTAATCTTGATGAAGGCTACGAATTTGTGTATAAAACTTTTAGAAGCCAACTTGATAAATTAGTTGATAAAGACCCTAAATTTATGGAAAGTATATTAGACTTTTTAGATAAAAGACAAAAAGAAAGAGATGAATCTAATAGTTTTACTGAAAAACAATGCAAAAAACTTTTAATCATTGATATGCTTAAACAGGTTGGATTGGATGAATCTGTTTTAGATAGATTCCCACTTGAGTTTTCAGGGGGTCAGCAGCAACGTTTAGGAATTTGTCGTGCGGTTATTTTACAACCTAAATTACTAATTGCTGATGAACCTATTAGTGCTCTTGATGTTTCTATTCAAGCACAGGTTATTAATATCTTTAACGCTCTCAAAGAAAAATATCACTTAACTATATTATTTATCGCACACGATTTAAGAATGGTAGAATATATTTCTGATCGTATCGCAGTTATTAATAAAGGGGTATTGCTTGAAGTAGGCCCTACTGATGAAATTATAAATAATCCATTCCATCCATATACTAAAAGCTTACTAGATGCAGTCCCTTCTATTGAAAATGAAAAAGGTTCACTACTAGGACGTGAATATGATCCAAGATCACATGGTTATACATTAGATAATCAACCTAAATGACAGGATTTAGGCAATAAGCACTTTGTCTTAGCTTCTGATGAAGAAGTTCAGAAATTTAAGAAAAATGAAGAAATCTAAAAACCTATAAAACAGGCTTATAATAAAAAATAAAACACATAGACATTTAGCTACTTGTGACTATGTGTTTTTTATATATGGAAAAATTACCATTTATTATTCAAATATTTGAAATAACTTTACAAAAAAAAAAAAAAATAAAATGAGAGAAGGAGGTTTATTGTGAATAAATGTAAAATTCTTGCTAAAGTAAATTTGGGCTTAATGATTTCCTTAATATTTGTCGTTTTGACTTTTGGGGTAATTGTGGCTTGTTTATATTTATATATAGGAGCAAATAATAAGTTTCCCGCTGACTATCCAAATAAATCATTGGATGCGGATTTAGCAAATATAAAAGATATAA
>NZ_JHXS01000001.1 GCF_000687775.1 Mycoplasmopsis felifaucium ATCC 43428 | reverse complement strand
ATATATCACTTATAGAGTAATTTAATTGCATCATATTCAAAATTTTATGTGCTTTAGTTATAGAAATATGATTAAAATGAACCTTTAATCTGTTCCTATAAAATATTTGATTTGCGTATTCTAAGTCTTTTTCAGAATCATTAATGTAAACGTGAATGTGTTTAGATCTATATTTTATTTGGCTATTGTATGAGTGTTTTACTGTTGTTTCGATACAGTAAACATTGTTTAAACTTTTAAATTTCATTATAATTATATTGCCCTTTCTATTTGGTTGTTATATTTATATTTTAGGGCAAAAATTATAAAAGTGGGGTTCAATTTTGGAACCTCACTTTTATAATGAATAGTTAGCATAACTTATTAATTTTTAACTAAAAGTGCTGTTTATAATAAAAAACAACTTTCCATAGAAAATTGTTAATACATAATATCATTGTTTTTATTAATTAATGGTGCAACGATGTTATATGTAAAAAAGATGACGAACATATTAAATCATATTTTTATAGGGCTGAACATAATATGTTGGAACATATATGTTATTATAGTTCCTTCAGCTGCAGAACTGTTTGTTGCAGAATAATCAGCTAATGAAAGTAATGGAACATTAACGAGCTCAATTAGAGCTGAAAAAATAACTATTGGAACGATGACAGAGTAATGTTTAGGTTTCATTTTATATCTTGAAATAATTAAGAAAATAATCATACAAATATATCCTGACAGCATAAATATAATTAGTAGCGTTTTGTTAGGTATTACACTAAAGTTTTTAATTGTAGAATCATCTATTTTCAAAAATACAACTATAAATATTGCTAAACAAGCTAGAGACATTATTGTGACGGAGGCAATCAAATTAGCATTTAGTAATAAGTGTTCTGTACCTACAATAGCTATTTGCTTACGTTTTTCGTTCAAAAGAATAATTTTATTTTCAAGTTTGTAAATCTTATTTGCATCTTGATCGTTTAGTTTGTAATTGGTCAAGGTTGTCTTTAATTTATAAATTCTATTTTCTAAAGCAGCGTCTCTAAAAGCACCGCCAAAAACGAATTTTAGTATTTTTAGAAATAAAATTCCAATTAAGCCTGATATTACACCATCAACCACGGCTGCTAAGGTGTAATAAATATTGTAAAAGGTTGGAAACATTGCGAACGAAATTAAGTCGCTTATTAACCCAACAATTCCACCAACAATAGGGCCAAAGATAAAGCCGCTAATTTTAATCGGCAAACCGATAAAGCTTATTTTATAGGTAGGAATGGAAATCAATGGCACAAACGAAGCGAAAATAACAAAGATAACAACCGAAATAGCAATTAAAATACCGATAAACGCAATTTTACGAATTGAAAGCTTTGGAAGTATTTTAAATTCAGTTATAAAGTCATTAAATTTGTTTCATTTGCTTTGTTTTGTGTTCATGTAATAATTATATAAATATTTAAGATAATACCCCTAAAATGTTAAAATTTATATATTAATATTATTGAAAAGAAAGGCTCAAAAATATGAAACTTTTTAAAGAATTATCAACAACAAGAAATTCATCTGTTTTATTAAAAGCTACTTTTAAAGATGAATGTAATTGTGCGCTTTTAATTAAAAAAATGTACGCTATAACTGAATATTTGAGTGAAAATGAAGCAGTTGCTTATATGGGTGATAAAAAAGAATTAGATTATGCAGGCTTATTAGCATTTTTCAAATCTTTAGCACAAAATGCATCTAGAAGCTATCAAGTAGATCTCAAATCATTTACAACCGAAAACATTTGCTTAAATACTGTTATTGAAGCATTTATTAGAGCGTTTTACTTTGTAAAAGGCGAAATTTATAGTGTTAAAGCTAAATGCGAAAACGAAGAAGAATTTGACGTATTACCTTATGTAACAGAGGTTTCAGAATGTAATAAAGAAGCGTTAAATAAAGCAATTATTTTAGCTGAAGCTACAAACTTTGCTAGAAACTTGCAAATTATGCCACCTAATGTATGTAACTCAGAATTTTTAGCTGAGTTTGTTGCTAAAGACTTAGCTCAATATGAAAATCTTAAAGTTACAGTTCTTAATAAAAAACAAATTGAAGAACATAAAATGGGATTATTACTTTCAGTTAATAGAGGAAGTATGTATGAACCTCGTGTAGTCGTTATTGAATATACAGGCGATCCTGAATCTCAAGAAAAAACAGCTATGATTGGTAAAGGTATTACATTTGATTCAGGTGGATATTCACTTAAACCATCAAGAAGTATGTTAGGTATGAAATTTGATATGTCGGGTTCTGTAATTGTTGCATCAGCAATGAAAGCTATTGCACAATTAAAACCTAAGAAAAATATTTCTGCAATTATGTGTATTACAGACAATAGAGTTAATGGTGACGCTTCATTACCTGATTCAGTTTGAACAGCTATGAACGGTAAAACAGTTGAAATTAATAACACAGACGCTGAAGGTCGTCTAGTTATGGCTGATGGTTTAACATATGGTGCAAGAATTCTAAAGGCGACACGTTTAATTGATGTTGCAACATTAACGGGTGCAATTTTAGTTGCCTTAGGTACAACTTACACAGGTATTTGATCTACAACAGAAAAAGCTTGAGAAGAATTTTATAAAGCTGCAGAAAAATCACACGAATTAGTTTGAAGAATGCCATTTGATAAAGCATTCTCAAGAAACATTAAAGCTTCAAAAGTTGCTGACTTAAAAAACACTGATTTATCAGGTAATGCTGGCTCTTGTTCAGCTGCTATGTTCTTGAAAGAATTTACAGATGGTGTTGAATACATTCACTGTGATGTTGCTGGAACAGCTGAAATCGATGAAATGCCTCAAGGTGTATTAGTTAAAACATTAACTGAATTAAGTTTAATATAGTGTTAAATTTTCAAAAGACCTTATGTATAGACATATTGGTCTTTTTATTCTTATGCATTTTAACTAAAAAGGAGTAAATATGTATTTAAAAAGCGGATCAGGACAACTTGAAGTTATTACGGGCCCAATGTTTTCAGGTAAAACTGAAGAATTACTTAAAAGAATAAAAATCTTAGAAATAGCAGGAATTAAAACCTTAATCATAAAACCTCAGTTTGATAGTCGTTTTAGTCAAAATGAAATAGTAAGTAGAACAGGAGCTAAAATTAACGCTATTAATGTAAATAAAGCAAGTGAAATCTTAGATTACTATGATTCATCGTATAAAGCAGTTGCAATAGATGAAGTGAACTTTTTAGATGAGTCATTAATGGATGTTATTGATCAACTAATTTATAAAGGAACAAGAGTAATATGTTCGGGTCTGGATATGGATTTTTTAAGAAGACCTTTTGGAATAATGCCTCAGGTTCTGGCTGTAGCAGATAGTGTTACAAAATTAAAAGCAGTTTGTTTATCCTGCAAGTCCGATGCTGGCTTTAGTTATAGAAAAATTCAAAACAATGATACGTTTGTTTTAGGCGATTCGGAATATGAAGCTAGATGCAGAATTTGCCATATAAAAGGCGAAAAAGTTAGAAAATAAAATTAGCACACTCGCAAAAGTGTGCTTTTATTATTAATTAAAATTGTAAGTTTTAAAGCTTTCATTTACATTAGCATAATCAATAGTTAGATTTTCGCCTTTTCATAAAGTACAACAGTGTTTATATGGCAAGACAAAGTTTAAATATGCCTTGTTTATATTATGTTTAGTCTTGTTAACAATTGATAATGTGTTGACTGGTTTTTTAAATAATGAGTGCTTAATTTGACAGTCAATTGTAGAAGGTTTAGACAAGTCTAATTGTTTTTCTGTATAATCACTATTTGTAATTAAGTCATCTAATAATGTTAAATTATCATTCTTTTTATAAAAATGAGATATTCTTGAAATTAGAGCACAACCAGGGACAAAAAATGAAAGTATTCCTAAAGGTGATAATCACATAAGAAGTCAATTATATTGAATGTATTGAAAACCCTTATGTGCATTTATTATCATATAAACTAAAGCTATAATATTTGGTATTAAAGTAACAACTAGTAATGTAATTGAAACAATGAAGAATAATTTCATTCAGTATTTGAGTATTTTTTCATTAATTTTAATATTTTCAGCAGTATAGCAGTAAGCTACAATGTACAATCTTTTAATAAATCCTGTTGAATTTCAATATAGGATATACCACAACATAATTGTCATTAAAATTAAAAGTACTAATATTTCTAATATTGAAAATAGCATATATACCTCCAATGTTTTATAAAGTTTTATTATTTGAAATAGTTTCAAGCACTATTTCAAAGTTTTTAATAATACCTTGTTCTCTAGCTAAACTATCAATATATTCCATATTTGGCAAGTTATCGCTTATTTGTAAAACTGCCGCAGCTTTTTTGTCATATCTTTTTGCTACTGCAAAAATTGCAAAACTTTCGCCGTCGACAACAGTTGAATTAGTTTCATCTATTGTTTCGGTAATAGATCTATTGCTATAATATACATCTGCAGAGTGTATACTTTCTAATCTATATGGAATGTTTAATTTTTGAGCTGATTCTTCTAATGATTCTGTAAGAATTTTATTTGGATAGTATACGTGTGAAAGTTCATTATTAACTAATCTGGAAATAGCTAAGTTATCACTATAAGCTCTATTTATAATTATTGTATCAAGCAACTTAATATCTGATACATATGAGCTGGCTGAACCACATCTAATTAAAACATCTACACCATATTCAACTATTAATTCAGTCGCAATAGTTCCTGCAGCATATTGTCCCATTCCATGACTTCCGAATGTAACTTTTTTACCTTTATATTCACCGGTAAAAAAGTTTTGGTTTCTTAAGTTGCTTACTTGTTTAACATTAGTAAGAAATTTATATGCCATAAATTCCATTCTTTTAGGATCACTAGATAACACAACTATTCTAGCAATTTCATTCTTTTTGGCATTAATATGTATTGACATTTTTCCTCATTTCTCTGTTTTATAGTATTTGTAAAAAAAATGTTAATTATCAAAAACAGTTTAAATTATTATTTACTTAATATATGTCATTGTATGAATAATGTTAAATAATTCTTATATAATTATAATCTTCAAAAATATAATACAAGGAAATAAGATGACAAAAACAAAAAAACTAGCCTTAACAAATATAATTTTATGAGTCTTTGCTTTCATAGTATCAATCGCTCTTTTTATTATTGCATTAAAAACTATTCATAACCTCACAGTACAACAGTATGAAAGTGCAAAGTCGGATAGTGAACCTAATTATGATGTTATTTCATCCACTCTTAGAATGCTGGCACCTCTTATAAGTCTTCAAATTATTGCTGTGATATTAGGGATTCCGACACTTGTAATTCATATTATTCTTCTAATTAAGTTCAAAAACAACACTGTAATAATGATTTTATTAATCGTTGGTTTCTTTGTGGGGGCCACAGCATTAGCAGCTTTCATTATGATTCTTTGTCAAAAAGAACAACAAAGTCAAAATGATGCTCAAAACATAACATTAAATAATCAAACTATATAAAACTATACTTAATAGAAGTGTTATCAAAGACTATTTATTAGTCTTTTTATTTTTATATATTCATTAAAAAGTGCAAAAATTTCCACTTATTTTCACTCTTTAATTACAAAAAAAAAAAAAAATATAATGTGCATAGGCAACGTTTTAGTTGCTTAGATTTTCTATAAATTAAAGGAGACTTTATGTCTAAAATTAAAAAATTATCGATTGCAAATATTATATTGCCTATTTTGGCAATTGTATTGGTTATAGTTGCGATGGTTATGGCAGCCGGAGCAGCCGGAGCAGCTGCAAGTACCACTGATTTAAGTTATGAGGCAAAAACTGCAACAGTTGTTGGTGCCTCATCAGGACTTATAGCAGTATTATTCATTGCATCATTTTCGGGTCTTGCACAATTTATCATTCAAATTATTATGACAATATTAGCATCAAAACACGAAAAGAAAACTATAATGATTTTATTAATTATTGGGTTCTTCGTACCAATTTTAACATTGGTTGCAAGTATTATGATATTAGCTAATAAAGAGATGTAATATAAATTGTTTAATAATATGTTATTAGTTAGTAATACTAATCTTTCAAAAGATGACTCCCACTATCTAATCAATTAATCCTTTTAAGATGGCAGTCTTGCCTTTTGAAAGGTTTTAATATAAATTCAAAAGCTTAAAAATAGTGCAGAAATTTTCTGCGCTATTAATTTATTATTTTTTTGGATACAACAAACTTGCCAGCAAATACATCTAAAATATATGAATTATTTGATTTTATTGAACCATCAATTATTTGGTATGCTAATAAACTTTCAATATTATTTTGGATATATCTTCTAATTGGGCGGGCTCCAAAATTAGGATCATAAGCTGTTTTAGCAACATATTCAACTAATTTTGGAGTATATTCTAATTTAATATCCTTAGAATCCTTAATTCTTCTAATTAATTTATTTAATTCTAGTTCTACAATTTCTTGAATTACTTTTTCTGAAAGTGGTTCAAACTTGATTATTTCGTCAATTCTATTGACAAATTCAGGACTTAGGAATTTTAATAATTCAGCTTTTAACCCTGGCATTTCATCATTAAGTTTATTAATGATTTCCGAAGAACCAATATTAGATGTCATAATCACTATAAGATTTCTACAGTTAATCATCCTGCCTTGCGAATCGGTAAAAGCACCATTATCAAGAATTTGTAAAAGAATATTTAAAACATTTCTGTCCGCTTTTTCAATTTCATCAAATAATAAGATTGTGTAAGGATTCTTTCTGATTTTTTCAGCTAAGGAACCGCCTGAATCAAATCCAACATATCCTGGAGGAGCTCCTATAATTTTAGAAACACTATGCTTTTCCATATATTCGGACATATCTAATCTAATCATTTGTTTTTCACTATCAAATAATGAAAACGCTAATGCTCTAGCTAGTTCGGTTTTTCCGACGCCTGTAGGCCCCATAAATAAGAAACTTGCCAAAGGTCTATTAGGGTCATTAATATCCGCTTTTGCTCTTAAAACAGCTTTTGTAACTAAGCTAATTGCAACATCTTGGCCTTTAATTCTAGATTTAAGATCATTTTCTAAATTTAATAATTTTTCTTTATCACTTTCAAGAAGTTTTGTAATTGGGATTTTAGTTCATTTGGAAACAATTCCAGCAATTTCTTCAGCAGTTACACTATCTTTGATTAATGATGTGCTATTATTAACTTCTTTTTCAATTTCTGAAATTTTCTTTTCTGTTTTAGGAATTTCAAAATACAAAATTCTAGAAGCGTTATCATAGTCAGCATCTTTTTGATAGATTTGAAGTTTATATTTTAAATCATCTAAATATTTTTTAAGTTTAGATAATTCTTCAAGTCTTTGCTTTTCTGTGTTTCATTTTTGTTGTAATTGATTAATTTTTTCATCAATTGATTTAAGTTCTAAATCAATTTCATTAATTCTTTTTTCATTTTTAACTTCATCATCGCTAATAGCAATTTTTTCCATTTTTAGCTTAGATAATTTTTGTTTTAATTTTTCCAAATCTTCTGGTTCATAGTTAATTTCGGTTTTTATAGTTGCAGCAGCTTCATCAACTAAGTCGATAGCTTTATCTGGTAAGAATCTATCCGAAATATATCTAGCACTTAATCTTGCAGCTGCTACAAGAGCTTCGTCTTGAATTTTAACATTGTGATAGTTTTCAAATCTTGCTTTAATACCACGTAAGATTGTAATAGTATCATCAATTGATGGTTCTTTCGCATCAACTCTTTGCATACGTCTTTCAAGAGCTGCATCTTTTTCAATATACTTTCTATATTCATCAAAAGTAGTAGCACCAATTAAGTGCATTTTACCTCTAGCCATTAGTGGTTTAATGATATTAGCGGCATCCATACCACCATCAGCGTTTTTACCAGTTCCAACTAACATATGTATTTCGTCAATAAAAACAATAATTTCACCTGCTGAATCTTCGATTCTCTTTAAAACATCTTTAAGTCTTTTTTCAAATTGACCTTGATATGATGCACCTGCTATCATACTTGCTAAGTCTAATTCGTATACATCTTTATTTTTTAAGTTTTCGGGTACCTGTCCTTCAACTATTTTTCTAGCTAATCCTTCAACTATAGCAGTTTTACCAACACCTGGCTCACCAACTAAAACGGGATTATTTTTTGTTTTACGGCTTAATATACGAATGATACGTCTAATTTCATCATCTCTGTTAATAACTGGATCTAGCTCGTGTCTTGCTGCTAGATCAGTTAAATTTCTTCCGTAAATTTTAAGTGGGTCTTGTTCATTTTTCTTATCTGAACTTTTGTTATCCATATTAAATAAATCTTCAAAATTAAAATCCATTTTGCCTCCTTTATTTTTATGTAATATATTAATTTTAGCACTCTTTTACTTAGACTGCTAAAATATTTTATTTTTTTATAAAAAGCTGGTTTTGCCAGCTAGTATACTAATTTACCTTGTATTCTATCTCTTTCTTTATCTATAGACAAGATTTCAACAGTAATATTTTCACCCGTTTTAACTACATCCTTAGGATGTTTTATAAAGTGATTTTTATCTTTTTTCATATTACTAATATGAACAAGAACAGCCTGTTTTATACCTATATATACAAAGATTCCGAAGTCAGTAATATTTTGAACAGAACCCTTTAATTGCATTCCTGGTTGTAAATCTTCTAAATTTAGGACGTTATCCATTAATATGTAACCATCTTTATTGTCTCTAATATCTTTAGTTGGATTTATTAAGGCATTTATTATTAATTGAACATCAAAAACATTTGAATTTAATTTATTTGCTAACTGTTCTATGTTGATGTTTTCAAGCATTTTTACATCAATATCATTTAAGTCAATGTTTAATTCTTCAACTATTTTATCAGCTAGTTTATAGCTTTCGGGGTGAATATTTGTTCTATCATAGAAAATTTTTGAATCGTGAATTCTTAAGAAACCAATAGATTGTTCATAAGCTTTCGGCCCAACGCCTGAAACCTTAAGTAATTCTTTTCTATTATTGAATTTTTTGATTTCATTTCTAAAAGCAATAATATTTTCAGCAAGTTTTTTACTTAAACCAGAAACATAGCAAAGTATTTCTTTTGTGGCTGTATTTAAGTCCACTCCAACTAAGTTTACAGCTTTATCTACTTTAAATTCTAGTGCTTTATTAAGCTCTCTTTGGTTAACATCATGTTGATATTGACCTACACCAATAGATTTTGGATCTATTTTTACTAATTCATTTAATGGGTCTTGGAATCGTCTGCCAATGTTGATAGCACTTCTCTCTTCTACACTTAATAAAGGAAATTCTTCTTGAGCTACTGCTGAAGCTGAATAAACAGAAGCACCTACTTCTGAAACAACTGCATATTGCAATTGATTAGCATCTTTATTATTTTGTTTTCTTTCTTCTATTAATTTAGCAATAAAAGTTTCTGTTTCTCTGGAAGCTGTGCCGTTACCAATTACGATAACATCAACAGAATATTTATCAATTAATTTGTTTGTAATAACTTTAGCTTCAGAAATTTTATGTTCACTTTTTATGGTTGGGAAAATTAATGCTTTTTCTAAAAATTTCCCTTGAGGATCTAAAATAGCTATTTTACAGCCATTTACGTATGCAGGGTCTATTGCCATAACCATTTTATTTTTAACTGCTGGGAATAATAACATTGTTTCAACATTGTCTGCAAAAAGCTTAATCGCTTCTTTTTCGGCACGTTCAAAAAGATCGGTTTTAATTTCTCTAATTATTGAAGGAATAATTAAACGATCTAAACTATCTTCAAGTGATTCGTGTATTATTTTCCCGGTTGTCTTTATTTTAAAGTACTTTTCGTTAAGATCGTATGTTATCTTTTTAAGGTTAAAATCTACAATGTTGTAAGAAATAATTTTTAAATCTTCAGCTCTTGAGATAGCTAAAACTCTATGATTAGGGATTTTTGAAACTTTTTCGGTATGATCATAATAAAGCCTAAAGGTTTCTTTTTCATCAATTGCATCTTTTTTAATTTTTGTTTGTATAAAACCGTAGTTGAAAATTTGACTTTTAACATATTCTCTATTTGAAGTATCTTGAGACATAATTTGACTAATTATGAATTTAGTTTGCTCAATAGCAAAATCAACTGTAGGTACCTTATCATTGAGGTATTTTTCTGCCTCTTTATATGGATTAAATTTTGGACTATCTGCATTAATGATACTTAATGCCAATGGTTCCAAACCTAGAGCAATAGCTTCGGTCGCTTTTGTTTTTTTACCTATTTTAAATGGTTCATAGATATTTTCAACATCAGCTTTTGTCTCTGCATTTTTAATTTTATTTTCTAATTCAGCAGTTAGAAGTTTATTTTCTTTCAAAATGTTGATGATTGCTTCTTTTCTTTTATTTAATTCAACATCGTAATTATACATATCAGAAATATTATTAATGATTTCTTCATCTAGCCCACCAGTAACATTTTTTCTATATCTAGCTATAAATGGGACTGTTGCATCATTTTTTAATAAATCTAATACAACTTGTACTTGTTCTTCTTTTAAGTTTAATTTATTTGCTACAAATTTAATTGATATGTTCATAATTCTCCTGTTTAAGCAACTTTTTCAAATTCAATATCTTGATCAACTAGACCTCTAGATTTTCAGTCATTGAAAAGCAAGTTTCATTCCTGTTCATTGTGACATCTTAAATATTCAACTTGATTTATGTCTCTTGGCAATTGGTATTTGGGTGATGTACCTGTAACTGAATAGTATTGGAAAAATTCAGTTACTCTTTTTATATCATCTTGCGCTTCTGCAATATTAACTTTATAATTAAAATTTTTCATAACTCTTTTTGTTAAATCTACATTTTCAGGATTGATATAGTCTTCATCTTTTAAAAATAAAGCAACAATTGAGTAAGCATTGTAATTTAATAAATATGCATATAATTGAGCTTGCTTTTTATAATCTATTGGGACACCAGCATTATTGTTTGCTGTTCATATTGGCAGTTTTTTTTCATTTACTGCTTTCATTTCTAAAACAATTTTTTTACTTTCAATTAAGCCGTCAGGCACCCCACCAATATAATCATTTAAACCTTTAAAATAGTTATATTGGACGTCTTTAGCTTCTATATGTTTGATTATCAAGTTTTGCTTGGCGTTATCTAATTCTTTTTGTAATTGTTCAAATATTTTAGGCTCTAAAATGATACCTGCATTTACATACTTCTTTTGCAATACTGGTAGTTTCAGTCTCGACATATGACAAAAAGCTGTAAATTGATTTTTATAACTATCGGTTTCTAAAACATCTGCAATTGAAGAACCACCAAATATTTTAAATTGAGTATTAAATCCATTACCGTTCAATAATTGATTATGAAATTCTGGAAGTAATTTTACAACTTGAGCTTTTTCATCGAGTATGTAATGAACCCCATTATAGAATCGTTTTGCCATAATTTCCCCCTAGTATTTTAATTAGAATAATTTAATTATATTTAATTAACTGTATTTTTGTGATATTTCATTAATTAAAGAAAAAACAATAAAAAACTAGTATTTTTTCCAATAAATCATAAAAAAAGTAAACTCTTAAAATAATTTTAATATTTATATTAAAATATATTTAACTACAAAAGATATTGGAGAAAATATGGAAAAACACACAGAACAAGAACAAGTTAGACGTGATAAACTAAATTTTTATGCAGAAAATAATGTTAATGCATTCAAAAAAGCCTATGGATTAGGTGAATTAGTATTAAGCGGTGAAATTTTTAATAGATATAATCAATTCAGTCGTGAAGAATTAGAAGCAAAAAATGAAGTTGTTTGCATTTCTGGTAGATTAATGACTGTTAGAGGGCCATTCTTAGTTTTAAAAGATAGAGATGGTTTGATTCAAGTTTACTTTAACAAAAAAGACAATCCTGAAGTTGCTAAAATCGTTGCTACATATGACCTTGGTGACATTATTTGAGTTAAAGGTACTGTTATGAAAACGCACACAGGCGAAATTACAATTAAATCTCAAGAAATTGACATTTTAACAAAAGCTTTAAGACCATTGCCTGAAAAGTTCCACGGTTTAACAGACACTGAAGAGAGATATCGTCGTAGATATGTTGATTTAATTATGAACGATGAATCAAAAAATAAATTTATTTTAAGAACAAAAATTGTTCAATGAGTTAAAGAATACTTTAACAATTTAGGTTATTTAGAAGTTGAAACACCATTCTTACACGACTATATTTCAGGTGCAGCCGCAAAACCTTTTACGACTCACCATAATTCTTTAAACCAAGATTTCGTACTTAGAATTGCTACTGAAATTCCACTTAAAAAATGTATCGTTGGTGGACTTGATAGAGTTTATGAACTTGGTCGTATTTTTAGAAATGAAGGATACGATACAACTCATAACCCTGAATTTACAACTATTGAATTTTATGAAGCGTATTCAAACGCTGAAGGAATGATGAATAGAACTGAGAATCTATTCAAAGAATTAGTTGCGAAATTAGGAAAATCTAAGTTTATGAATAATGGTAGAGAAATTGATCTTTCAAAACCATTCAAAAGAATCAATATGGTTGATGCCGTTAATGAAAAAACTGGCAAAGACTTTAGAAATATTACATTAGAAGAAGCCCAAAATGTTGCAAAACAACATCATATTAAATTAGAAAAATTCTGGACTATCGGACACATTATTAATGCTCTTTATGAAGAATTAGTTGAAGACGAATTAATTGAACCAACATTCTTATATGGACACCCAATTGAAATTTCGCCACTTAGTGCAAAATCTGATGATCCAAGATTTACAGAAAGAGCAGAATTATTTATCAATACTAAAGAATATGCAAATATGTACACAGAATTGAGTGACCCAATTGACCAATTAGACAGATTTAAAGCTCAATTAGATGAAAAGAATGCTGGTAATGATGAAGCTAGTGATATTGACTGAGATTTCGTTGAAGCTTTAGAGTACGGAATGCCTCCAACAGGTGGTTGTGGTATTGGTATTGATAGATTGGTAATGCTTTTAACTGAAACAGATTCAATTCGTGATGTTCTATTATTCCCAACTCTTAAAAAACAAAAGAAATAATTTCCTTTTAACACTGTTTTACAGTGTTTTTTTATTTATAAAATAAAAATAGCCCGAAGGCTATTTAGATAAATTTATTATTTTGTTTCTGCTGTAGTTTCTTCAGATTTTTTAGCTTCTTCTTGCACTTTTTTGTTTTCAGCTATTTCTTTTTCAACGTTTTTAATTGTCTTAGAAACAAGTTTAGCAATTTCGGCGTGGTTGAGTTCTGAAGCTTCTTTGTTCATTGTTGAAGTTAAGAATTGTAAGAATGCAGCATTTTTAGCTTGCATTTCAATCATTTCACCAATCTTATTGTCTTTAGAGTCTTTACTCATTAAAATGATTTGAAGTAAGATGTTAAGAGGAACTCTTGATGAATCTGACATTAAAACATAAGCAAATAATTTATTTTCTTCTGTAATTGTTAAATCTTTAGAAAATTCTTCATATAAGTGTCGTGTAATAAATTGAATTAACATTTCTTGTTTTGTTTCTTCAAGAACTGTTTTATAGTATTCTTCTTCGTTTAATGAAATTAACGATAAGTATTCTTCTAGTTTAACACCTTGTGATTTAAGTTGTTTTTTAACTTCAGCCATTTTCTTGTCAGTTTCTTCTTTAGCTAAAACTGAAGCGATTTGTGGCTTGTATTCATCTAATAAAGCTTTAGCAACATTATGTACTAATTGATTGTCTGCGGTTAATACTTCATTTACTAATAATTGTTCTTTAACTTGAGCTTCTAATTGTTTAACAGTTTCAATTCCAGGTTGGTTTAAAGCTTTAACTTTTTCGTCAGTAATTTCAATCGATTCTAATCTTTTAGCCTCAACGATTTCGCATTCAAATACTGCTTTTTGTCCTTTTAAGGTTGCAACTGGGTATGTGTCTGGGAATTTAACATTAACTTCACCTTTTCAACCAACTTTTTTGTTTGTAAGTTGTTCTTCAAAGTTGTCAATAAATTGTTTTGAACCTAATTTAAGTTCATAATTTTGAGCTTCACCACCGTTAAATGGTTCATTGTTTACATAACCTTTGTAGTTTAATGTAACAACGTCGCCAGTTTGAGTTAATTCTCCCTCTTTTAATGGCATTAATAATGCTTCTGCTTCAAAAATTTTGTGAAGTTCAGCTTCAACTTCTTTTTTGCCAACTTTAGCTTTAGAATACTCAACTTTAACTTTTGAAAGTTTTAATTCTGATAAATCAGGCATTACAGGTAATTCTAATTTAACAACTGATGCTTCTTCTCCTAAAACTGGTAGGTCTAATAATGAAGCCATTGCTACAACATTAGGGAATTCTTTTTTAACACCTTCTAAAATTGCTTCATTTTCTGAAGCGTATGCTTTTTCAATTGCATCATATGCAACAGTAACTGGAGTAACTCTTTTATCAATTTCAGCTTTTGGGGCTTTGCCAGGACGGAATCCAGGGATTTTAACTTCTTTTACTTTCTTAGCTTTTGTTGCGTCATAGATTTTTTTTCAGTTTTCACCGCTGAATTCAACTTCAACAACAACAGCCGTTTTGTCTTTATTTAATTCTATTTTTTTAATAACCATTGTTTCTCCTTGTATGATTGTTTAATATTTAAATTTTAATATAAATTATTAAAAATATAACTTTTAAATTGAGCAAAATAACGTAAGAAATAAAAACAAAAAGCAATTAAATTACCTTTTGTGTCTTATTTATGGTATTTTTTATTATTCAAAATAGTATAACCACGATAAATTTGTTCAGCAAGCATTATTCTAAATAATTGATGCGGGAAAGTTAATTTTGAAAAGCAAAGTTTTAAATTATAGTTAATTAACTGTTCATTAACTCCATCTGAGCCGCCAATAATCAAAGTTATATCTTTATTTTGATTGTCGTAGAGAATTTTGCTTAGTTCAATTGAATCTAATAATTTTCCAGTTAAATCTGTAAGAATAACATATGAATTAGGTAAAATTTTATCAACTATTAATTTCGTTTCTTTATCTTTTTTTAATTCAATATTTTTTTCTTCACTACATTCTTTTAACTCAACTTGGGAAAACTCACAGAAGTGATTAATGTTCTTAGTATATTCATCATATAGAGCTTTAAACTTGGGGTTTAAGGAACCGACTGCGATTAATCTAATTCTTGTCATTATTCTTTTTTCTTGTTTCTAAATAGAACATAAGCATTTGAATATCTGCAGGATTTATTCCGCTGATTCTGCTTGCTTGGCCTATGGTTGCTGGTTTAATTTTTTCTAGTTTTTGTTTCGCCTCGATAGCTACGTTTGGAACTTCTTTATAGTTAATGTCTTCAGGAATTTTATAGTTTTCTAATCTTACTACTTTTGATGCATCGGTTTTTTGTTTTTCTATATAGCCGTATAAACGAACCATAATTGTTAACTCATCCAAATATGGGAAATCTGGATCAACATCAACTGGATCAACATCTGGTCTCGCTAAAACATTAAGAAGTGAAACTCCGTTCATAATATTGTACTTTTTAGCACAATCACTTTTGCTGGATAAGTATGTATTGTGTAATCTTTCAATTTCAGCATCAATTAAATTGTATTTTTCTTGTACTTTTTCAAATTTCATTTTGCTTATCATACCTGTTTTATAGGCATATTCTGCTAATCTAATATCTGCATTATCATTTCTTAAAAGCAATCTATATTCTGCTCTTGAAGTTAACATTCTGTATGGTTCTTTTGTGCCCTTTGTTACTAAATCATCAATTAAAACACCTATATAGCCGTGATTTCTTAAAATTACAATTGGTTCTTTATTTTCTAATTTTTGACCTGCGTTAATTCCGGCAATTAATCCTTGTGCGGCTGCTTCTTCATATCCACTGGTTCCATTAATTTGCCCAGCTGTAAATAAGCCGTTTATAACTTTAGTTTCAAGAGAATTTTTCAACTGTAAAGGATCTATAGCATCATATTCAATTGCATAAGCTCACTTTTGAACTCTTGCGTTTCTTAAACCTGGAATAGAACGAACCATTTTTTCCTGAACTTCTACAGGCATAGAAGTAGATAAACCGTTAACGTAAGTAATTGCTCCGTCTGCTGTTTCTGGCTCAAAAAAGATTTGATGCCTTTCTCTATCAGCAAACTTAACAATTTTGTCTTCTACAGAAGGGCAATATCTAGGCCCAATTCCTTCTATTAAGCCAGAGTACATTGCACTTTTATCGATATTTTCTCTAATTATTTTGTGAGTTTCTGGAGTTGTATAAGTTAAATAACAAGCAATTTGTTTGGGTAATTTCACGTTTGAACGTGATGAAAATGAAAGATTAATATCATCTAAAATCTCTTCTTGGACTTCGCTGTAGTCAATAGAATCTGAATAAATTCTTGGCGGAGTTCCTGTTTTTAATCTTTGAATTGTAAAACCTTTATCAATTAAAGATTGACTTAATTTAGATGTAGTTTTTTCGCCATCAGGCCCACTAATTGTTATTGAATCTCCTCTTAGAATCCTTGAGTCCATATAGGTACCTGTTGTAATGACACAAACTTTTGCTTCAATTAAACCAATGTCTTGAACGTTTACCCCTTTAAAACTGTGATTTTCACCAACTACAATTTCTTCGACGATGCCTTCCAATAAATCTAGATTTTCTTGCTTTTGAACATATTCATAAGCTAATTGCGAATATTTTTCTTTATCGATTTGAGCTCTAAGCGCTCTAACGGCAGGACCTTTAGACTGATTCAACATTTTTAGCTGTATCATAGCTAAATCTGCCCAAAGTCCCTGCATACCTCCTAATGCATCAATTTCTCTTGTAATTATTCCTTTAGCTGGGCCACCAATAGATGGATTGCAAGGCATCATACCTAATCTCTTTGAGTTAAATGAAATTAAAAGTGTTTTGTGCCCTTTATGCGAAAGTGCGAAAGCGGCTTCTAAACCTGCATGCCCCCCGCCTACAACAATTGCTTCATATTTTTTATTCATAATAGCTAAATTTTATAGTTTTTTATATTTTTTAATTAATTATTTAATTAAAAATATTCCATAAACACGTTTATATTTTTTATTTTGAGAATATGATTTTTCTAATATAATAATTTATAACTTGGCGGATGTGGTGAAGAGGTCTAACACAGCGGGTTGTGGTCCCGTCATTCGAGGGTTCGAATCCCTTCATCCGCCCCATTTTTTTTATAACTTTTTTGGAGCATATTTAAACTTTCAAAATTAAATTTAATATAATCATTTTATGAATAAAGTTGATAAACAAGAAAAAAGACAAAGAATTATTAAACTTTGCGTAGGTATAGGGGTTCCAATTGCTGCTGTAGCTACTTCATCTCTTGTTGCTGTTGGAAGTTATTTATCCTACAAGAGATATCATAGTTCAAATGCTAAAAGTGAAAATATCGATAACTCTTTCGTTTCGGCAGTTAACTATTCCTGACCATCAGATTCGTGAGCAGAAAAAACTATAACTCCTGCACATTTAGAAATAAATCAATTAGCAAATTTAACAAAGTCAAATGAAAATGCAGGGTTAAATATATTTATTTGAAAAAATAATTCAGATAATGCATCATTAGCAAATGATGAATATGACTATATAGAAGACTTATTAAATTTAGCTTTTTCTGCTGATACTCCTGTTCAAATTTTTGTTGAAAAAGAAAAATCTAAAAATAAAATCAAAGATGTAGGAGCTTGAAGATATACAAATTTATTAAGAAATAGAGTTTTAAGCGATGATAATATTCAAAAAGAAAATCATCTGCTTTCATCATTTAATTTTATGCAAGAAACATATTTTGATGGCATTAGAAAAATAGTTTCAGATGTAGCTAAAATAATTAGAGAAAATACCGACAGAAAAATTAATATTTGAGTTCCTGCATATATGCTTTCAGAAGATAATGCGTTGATTGAATTATATGGATTTCCTAATGTAAAAATTCTGGGCATTGGTAGAAATCAAACAGAATTAACTGACCAAAAAAACAGTTTTATAGATGTGTTAAGCAAAGTTAAGTATTCTGATGTAAATAGTCTTAGTTCACTAACTAAATATTTAATGAATGACAAAGAAAACTCTTATATTTCATTATCAACTTTATATCCAAATATTTATTACTTTTTCAATAATATAGCTGATGTTCAAACATATAAAAATGAAGTTCCTACTATCAACAGATTTTACACATATAGCAGTGCAGAAAATCCTTTTAACACAAAAGTATTATTGGATGATGTTTCAATTTTTACAAATAAATCAATCAACGAATCGCAAAAATTAAAGGAAAATCAAACTTGATATAGTTTGAGAACATTTTTAAACCTTAAAGAGAGCTAAAAGCTCTTTTTTAATTAAAAAATCCTGCTAGCAGGATTTAAAATTAGAATTCTTCGATTTGATCAATTCTTGTTTGGTGTCTACCACCTTCATACTCTGTGTGAATGTATTCATCAATCATAGCTTTTGCTTCTGATAGAGGAACATAACGACCTCCAAGAACTAAAACATTTGCGTTGTTATGTAGTTTAGCCAATCTCGCATCTTCAACAGTTGTAATACGAGCTGCTCTAATACCTTTATGTCTGTTTAAGGCATAAGAAATTCCTAAACCAGTACCACATAAACCAACACCAAACGCTACCTCATTATTTTTAACAAAGTTAGCTAATTTGTGACCTTGTTCAGCGTATGAAATTGATTTTGAAGCATCTTCTGGCCCTAAATCTACAACTTCAAAACCTAAATTATTAATATATTCTTTGATTTCGTTTTTTAATTCACAGCCACCATGATCGCTTGCTAATACGACAGTTTTTGACATATTAACCTCCTTAAATAATTTATAAATAAAATAATAAGCCTTTTTTAATAAAAACACTTCAAAATTTTCATTTTTGTTCACTTTTTAAATTTAATAAAATCAAATAAATTAAAAAATATGAGAATTTTAAAACAGGATAATCAAAAAGATTGTGGACTGTACGTTTTACAATCATTAATTCAATTTTTTCATAATAAAAATATTGATATAAATTATTTAAAAGTTAATACAAATTATGGCAGCGATGGAATCAGCTTACTAAGTTTAAAATCTATTGCACAAAACTATGGACTTGCTATAGAAGGTTATTATTTAGATTTTGAAAGTTTAATAAATATAAATCTAAAAAATTTGCCAATCATACTATTAATAAATGATTTTGGCCAAAATCATTATGTTATTCTTACCAAAATAACTCAAAATAAAATCTATGTATTAGATTCTAGAATAGGATCCACAACAAAATATGGGTATGATGAATTCAAACAAATCTATTTAGGTATTTCAGCCACAGTTAAGCCTTTTTCATTTCCACAGAGTGATAAAAATTATTTTTTGGAAAATAAACTAAAAAGTTTATTAAATGTATCAAAATATACATATCCAATTTTATTGTTTGCAATTCTAAATTTATTACTTTCATTTGTATCTGCGTTCTTTATAAAAATAGTTTTTGACTTTATATTACCTAATTTCTTAAAAAATACATTGATTATTGTTTTTATTGCATTCACATGGGTTATTTTTCTAAGGTGCATAAATGTTTGACTAAAAAACTATGTCACTAAGATAGTATCTAATAAAATTTATTTTAATTTAACATCCATATATTTTGAAAAAATAGAAAAGATATCTCAAAATGATTTTAATAAATTAAGCAAAATTGATTTTTTTAAAAGAGGCAGCTTTATACCTGTTATTAGCGAATATAGAGCAAATTTTCTATATAGTTTTATTTCGGAAATTTTAAGTATTATATTCTCGTCATTATTATTAATTTGGATAAATTATGTCTTGTTTATTATTGTTTTTTCTTCAATGATATTTTTAGCATTAGTTAATTTTATTTATTATTCAAAAGTTCAAAATTTACAAATTAGGCTAATTAATAGTTCTTTAAACAAAAGCCAAGCTGATTTGGATTTCATTAGTAGCAGAGGTAACTTTTTATCAAAGTCATACATTGAAAACCTAAAAAATATTTTATATTCCACTACTTTAGATAATAAAAATAATGAAATCAAAATGTTTAGAACTGAGAATGTAAACGATCTTTTTAATCAACTATTGATAAATATAATACCAAATGTTATTGTATTTGCTTCTGTATTTTTAATAATGGATAGCAAAATAACGTCAGGTGATATGATGATGTTTTTAACAAGTTCCACTTTTTTTGTTAACCCGCTTTTTAATATTTCAAAACTTTTATTGTCTTACTCTATGATTAAAAAAATAACCGATCAAGTAAATTTTGTTTTGTCTTTTGATAACTATAAGGGAAAATCTTCTGGCATAATCATAAAGAAAATTCAAGAAATTGAAATTGATAATTTAAATTTCTCTTATGAGGAAGGAAATGATGTTTTGAATATTAAAAAATTACATTTAACTAAAAACGTTATCTTAAAAGGCAGTAATGGAAGTGGAAAAACTACACTAGTTGATTTAATAAAAGGTGATTATCCTAATTTTAGAGGTTCAATAAAGATTAATAATATACCTTTAAAACAGATAAATATGGAAAATTATTGTGACAATATACTTTATATAAGCAATAAGATGTATAAACCAAATATGAAAATAATCGATTTTATTACTGATAATAATAAAGACCTTTTTAATACATTTAATTACAATATTCAAAAATATGGTATCTCTGAATTAATTACATCTATGAAACTTAATTTAAACATTTCAATGGTCGATAATGCCTCAAATTTATCAGAGGGCCAAAAACAATTAATCAATATATTAAGAATGTTTGTAAAACCCTATAAATTAGTAATTTTAGATGAAGCATTTGAAAATATTGATACAAATATTGTAAATAAATTTAAATCAATTATTCCTCGACTTCTTTCAGATGTTTTCTTTATTGAAATAAGTCACAACTCTAATACTATTTTTAATGAAAGCGAGGTTAATCTCGATGAAATTAACCAAAATATCTAACTGGGTTTGGGTATTAATTTCTTTATTATTACTTGCATCAATAGCGATGATAATTATTGTATTTACCTTTAAAATAGAAAAATCCGTACAAATTTCAATAATTTCAAATAATTCAAAACAGATTAGTATTATTGGATCGTCATCATATTTTCATAAATTCAAAGCAGGAGACACCATAAACATTAAGTTATCAGAAAGGATTTATAAAATGAACATAATCGGCCTAAAGTATCTAGACCAGAATATACAAATAAATGTAAAAAATCTAGACAATAATATCTTTGATGTTTTGAAACCAAATATGACATTGAATGGAACAATTATAGTAGATAAAACAACAATATTTCGTGAGTTATTTAATTCGCTACATTAATTTTAATATTAATATTAGTTTATAATTTTATTATGGTCGAGTTGAACATTAATATTGTAAAAGGATCTTCATTTAAATTTAGGAAAGAATTCAAAAAAATCCTTGAGAATTTTCAAAAATATTTTGCATTAGAAAATAAAGCTATTTCCGTGGACGTAACTATTGTAGATAATGCAAAAATACAAATTTTAAATAAAGAGTACAGAGGGAAAGATTATCCAACTGATATTTTATCTTTTGATTTTGGCGACAAAACTTTGTACAATGAATTACCATTTTTGCCATTAGGTGAGTTAGTGATTAGTCATGAAAAGGTTGAATCTCAAGCGCTTGAATTTAATCATTCTTTGAAGAGAGAATATTGTTATTTATTCACTCACGGATTAGTTCACCTGATGGGGTATGATCATGAGTTAGAAGATGAAAGAATTAGAATGAATGCAATAGTTGATTCAATTTTCGAACCCTTAAAAATTACAAGAGAGGACTAAATTATGGATATTAAAAAATTAAAAGACTTGTTAGCACATTCATACTGTCCATATTCAAACTTTAAGGTTGCTGCTATTGCAATTGATGATGAAGGCAAAGAATATTGTGGTGTAAATGTTGAAAATGCTGCTTATCCATCTGGTTTATGTGCAGAAAGATCTGCATTGTTTGGATCTGTTGCATACGGTGGGAAAATTGGACACTTCAAAGAAATCCACATCATTTCATCTGGCAAGGATTTTATATCTCCTTGTGCAGGATGTAGACAAGTTATGACTGAGTTTATGCCTAATGACGCAAAAATTTATCAATATAACGGAGAGGGCACAAATTATAGATTAAATACACTTGTTGAATTAGTTCCAAATCCTATTAGAAGTGAGCAAATTAAGTAATGAAAGTTTGCGTTGCAAGCATTATAGGTAGACCAAATGTTGGTAAGTCATCATTAGTTAATAGAATTGTAAATTACGATGTTGCAATTGTATCAAATACTCCGCAAACAACGAGAGATCAAATTACAGGAGTTTATACTGATGATAATTATCAATTAATTTTTGTTGATACACCGGGAATACACAAGCCTGAAAATTTACTTGGAGAAGCTTTAAATAAAGAAGCGTTTGATTCCATAAATGGAATTGATTGTTTATTATTTTTAACTCCAATTAACGAGAAAATTCTTCAAGGGGATAAAATGATCCTTGAAAGAATTGAGAAAATTCCAAATAAAATTGCAGTTATTTCAAAAATTGATTTAGCTAAAAACCCAAGCGAAATAGCCGAAAAAATTAAAGTTTTAAAGGAATATAGATTTGAAAAAATAGTTTCGATATCTGTTAATAATCCTAAGTCAATAGAAGATTTGAAAAATGAAATTGAAAAGTTTGCAATTGAATCTGATCCACTTTATGATGAAGATTACGTTACAGATAAAACTATGCGATTTATAGCAAAAGAAATTATTCGCGAAGCAGCAATTAATTTACTTTATGACGAACTTCCTCATTCAATTGCTGTTGAAGTACAAGATTTTATTGAAAGCGATGAACATATAGAAATAAACGCAATTATTTATGTGAAAAAAGATTCTCAAAAAGGGATGTTAATTGGTAAAAACGCATCAATGATTAAGCAAATCGGCATTAATGCACGCAAAAAAATGCAAAGACAATTTGGTACAAGTGTATCACTAAATTTAAAAGTAAAAGTCGCAAGCAAATGAGTAAATGATAGAAAAACACTTAAAAAATTTGGTTTTGAAAGTTAGAATGGTCAATTATGAATACAAAGAGATTAAATAATTTATTTAGAAATAATAGTATAGATGCGTTAGTTTCTAACGCTCCACAAACAAGATTATGATATTCAGGTGTGCAAACAACGGATGGTATTATCATCATTGAAAAAAACAAAGCATATTTGTTTGTTGATGGTAGATACATTGAATATTGTGAAAAAAATGCAAAACATGTTGAAGTAAGATTATTAACAGGTACTTCACTAAAAGAATTTTTCGCCGAAAAATGCTATGAAACAGTAGCTTTTGAAAAAGATTACTTAATTTATGAAGAATTTACTTCTTTAATGAAATTAATTAAACCAAAACGTGTTGGTTGATTAAAAGGGCAAGAGTTAAGACTTCAAAAATGTGCCGAAGAAAAAGCGTGTCTTCAAAAAGCTGTAGATATCTCATTGGCGGCATATGATGAATTGATGCAATGAGTTAAACCTGGAATGACTGAAAAAGAAGTTGCTGCATATCTAAATTACCTTCTTAAAAAACACGGTGCTGATAAAGAAGCGTTTGATGAAATTGTTGCAACTGGTGCGAATGCTGCAGAACCTCACCACCACCCTACCGATGCAAAACTTGAACTTGGTGATGTTTTAAAAGTAGACTTTGGTGCACTTTATAAAGGTTATTGTGCAGATATTACCAGAACTTGTATTTTAGGTGGAGAAACTAAAGCAAAAAGCGAAGAAATGCTTAAAATTATTAATATAGTTAATCAAGCTGCAAAATTAGGCAGAGATGCTGTTAAGCCCGGTATTAAGGCTTCATTAATTGATAAAATTTGTAGAGATTATATTGAAGAACAAGGATATGGTAAATATTTTGTTCACTCAACCGGACACGGACTTGGCATTGATGTTCACGAACTTCCAAGGGTAAGCAAAATTAGTGATTATACATTAGAGCCTGGAATGGTTATTACTGTTGAACCTGGAATTTATATTCCCGGTTTAGGAGGGGCTAGAACTGAAGATGATGTAATGGTTACTGATAAAACTCGTTATATATTCTCTAGACCAAACGAATAATTTAAAAATAGCGGAGACGCTATTTTTTAATAAAATTAAAATATGAATGAAATAAATAAAAACATTGAGGCATATAAGCTCCAAAATGAAAGTGTTTTAGAAACATTATATATGCCAAAAAATTTGCGTAAACTGCTTTTAAAAAAGCTTTATAAGTTAATTCTTGATAATAAACATAAAATAATGGATGCATTATTTTTAGATTTAAATAAATCTGAAAACGAGGCGTATTTTACTGAAATTGGAACGGTTTTAAAAAGTATTAAATTTACGTTAAAACATATCAATAAATGAACAAAAGCTAAAAGAGTCAAAACGCCAATTACCTTATTTTCTGGTGTTTCTAAAATATTTCATGAACCACTTGGGCAAGTGTTGATAATTAGTCCTTGAAATTATCCTTTTTATTTATCGATTGCTCCATTAATTAGTGCGATAGCTGCCGGTAATAGAGTTATTATTAAACCTAGCGAATATTCTTTCAATACCTCTCAAATTTTACAAGAGTTGATGAACAATAATTTTGATCCTGAATATATTTTTGTTTCAGATAGTTCACTATCGACTGTACAAGAACTTTTAGAACATAAGTTTGATTTAATATTTTTTACAGGTAGTGAAAATGTTGGGACTAAAATATGTCAAGAAGCCGCAAAATTCCATACTCCAGTGGTTTTAGAATTAGGCGGGAAATGTCCAACAATTATTTGTGATGATTTTGATTTAGCAAAAGCGTCTGAAAAAATAATTTATGGAAAGCTTTTAAATGCTGGGCAAACTTGTGTTGCTCCGGATTATGTTTGTGTGCCAAAGGGAAAAGGCACAAAATTTATTGAAATTGCATATGAGATGGTCCATAAATATCTAGGCAGAGTTCCTGTTTCTAACCAACATTTTCCTAAAATAATTACCAAAAACCATTTTGAAAGATTGGAAGAATATCTTCCGAAAAACGAAAAAATCAAATCCAAAAATTATAAAATAAGCCCATACATTTATTTGACTAATTTTAATGATGAAGTTATGAAGAGCGAAATATTTGGGCCAATTTTGCCAGTAATTGAATATGATAATTATGACGAAATTACAAATTTTATTCAATCTACAGGTAAGCCACTTGCTACATACTTATTTACTAGAAATAAAAAAAATATTAATTTTTTCCAGTATAAGATTTCGTCAGGATCATTAGTTATCGGTGTAACTATTAACCAATTGTCATCGGATTATTTGCCTTTTGGTGGAGTTGGTTCGTCGGGGAACGGAAGATATCACGGTTTTACTGGATTCCAAACGTTTTCAAACATTAAATCAATTTATAAAAAAGGTATTTTTAATATTAACTTGCATCACCATCCGTACACTGACAAAAAATTAAAATGACTTGAAAAAATTCTTAAGTAAATTATGAAAATAAAACGATAATTTAAACGATTTTATACTAAAAAGTCGTTTTTTTATTATTTTTTTAAGTTGTTTTTAATATTGGTGCTTTTTTATATAATAATTAAATTATGAAGGAACTAGAAAAAATTACACCATTAGAACTAGATTTTGCTAAATGATATACTGACGTTGTAAAACAAGGAGAACTAATGTCATATGGTCCTGTTAAAGGGACAATGATTTTTAAACCAAATTCATATGGAATTTGAGAGTTAATTAGATCGCAGCTAAACGAAGAATTTAGAGAATTAGATATTCAAAATGTTTACTTACCATTATTTATTCCAGATAGGCTACTTGCAAAAGAAAAGGAACATATTGCAGGTTTTAATCCAGAATTAGCGACTATCACTAAAGTTGGCGAAAAAGAATTAGATGAAAAAATATACGTAAGACCTACAAGTGAAGTTTTATTTGCTGACTTATTTAAGTCAATGATTGAATCGCATAAAGACTTACCAGTTATTTATAATCAGTGAGCAAATGTTGTTAGATGAGAAAAAACTACTAATCCATTTTTAAGAAGTAGAGAATTTTTATGACAAGAAGGACACACCTGTCATAAAACTGCTATCGAGGCTCGTAAATTTACAAAACATATGATTTCTGTGTATGCTAGATTTTTGAAAAATTACCTTGCGATTCCAACTATTATCGGTAAAAAAACACCACACGAAAAATTTGCTGGTGCTTGTTCTACATACACAATTGAAGCAATGATGAAAGATGGTAGAGCTTTACAAGCTGGAACTAGTCATTATCTTGCTCAAAACTTCTCTAAAAAATTTGAAATTGAATTTCTAAACGAAAAAAATTCAAAAGATTATGTTTACCAAACCTCTTGAGGTGTTACTACTAGACTGATTGGGGCAATTATAATGACTCATGGCGATAATAGAGGGATAATTATTCCTCCTAGAGTAGCACCTAACCAAGTGGATATTATTGAACTTTTTTCAAATAAAGATGCTAGAGTTCACGAATTTGCATCAAATCTTAAAAAAGATTTAGGACGTAAATTTAGAGTGAGACACGATTCAAGTGATAAGACACCTGGATTTAAAGCTTCTAATTCTGAAATTCAAGGGACACCATTAAGAATTGAAATTGGTCCAAGAGACCTAGATAATGGAGTTGTAACACTAGTTAGAAGAGATACACTTGAAAAAACTAATGTTAAGTTTGATGATATTAAAAACCAGGTTGGCATTCTTCTTGATGAAATTCACCATAACCTCTATAAAACAGCCGAAGAAAGATTAAATAACAATACTGTTATAGTAGATAATTATGATGATTTTGTTAAAGAAATATCACAAAACAAGTTTGTTATTGCGCCTTTTTGCTGTCTAGGTGATGTGGAAACCAAAATCAAAGAAGAAACAGGTGCTTCAACTAGATGCGTACCTAAAAAGTTTGATAAACCACTTAAAGATCAAAAATGTATATGAAAAGAGTGTAATAGTACCACAAACAGATATGTGGTTTTTGCTAAAGCATATTAGAGGCATAACGCCTCTTTTTAATTACTTTACTTTTTTAAAGGGGAAAAATGATTTTCGATTTTTATTTCAACAATATCCAAAGATATGACTTAAGTAATTTAGAAAAATATAAAGCAGTAGAAACTATATGTAGACTAGAAAAAGCTAAAGCTAAATTGGAATCTCATAAATCATTAAAAGATAGAAAAAACAATCTATCATCTATTGATAAAACATTTAAAAATAACAATTTTTTATCTGATAAATTACTTAGAGTTTTAGATTGTTTATGTGAAGACAGTAAACACATAATAATTAATGAATTTTTTGAAAACAGTGGACAATTGTGATACGAAGATTTTTATTCTAAAACAACATACTATAAAAAACGTAAGTTTGCAGTTGAAGAGTTCTTATCTTATTATATAGATTACAATATTTAACACAGGTCTCCTTCGGGAGACTTTATATCATTTTAATGTTTTTGGATATATTATTTAATGCATTATTTTATTCATTATAATAGTTATATGAACATTATCGGAATTAATCGTTTTAAGGCTTTTTGTAAGCAAATTAATTACCCTATTAGTATTGAATTAGAGAATGCAGAACTTGAAATTTTATCTGAATCCATTGATAACAGTGATTCGCCTTTAATTTTTAGAATTACTTTTTTTAATGCTGTAAGTTTAAATGAATTTATAAAATTTAACGACTGTGTAAAAAGTAATAAAGCTCTAAATATTCAACTCAGATTTATTTTTAGTGATATGCAATATACTAAAGATATTTTGCTTCAATATATTGACAAATTAATCTATAAAAAAGCTAAATGAGGAAATTTATCTAAGTTAAATATGGAAAGTGTTATTTCTTCGGTTTCAACTAATGGAGAAGTTTTATTGGTTCACGACAATATAGATTTTGAAAATGAATACTCGCCTTTATTTGAAAAATTAAAAGTTAAATTACAATCTTATGGATTTCAAAAAATTAATTTCACTTTTGTTAAAAAAGATATAAACCCAAACATTGAATTCAAAACCGAAAGTGAATGAATTGCTGACAAGAAAGATGTTATAAAAAAGCTCCTCGAAGAAAATAAAAAACCTATACAATCTGATGATTTTAAATATGAAAGTAAGTTAAACAAATATAAACAAAAGAATAACTATACATCAAGAAAAAAAGTTTATAAATCTACAACAATAAAGCAGTTAAGATATTTTGATGAACGCTCTGCGGTTTCATTTTGTGGTGAAATTTACTCGGTAGAAAAAAGCATTACAGATGACTCTCCTTTTCCAATTTATACTATAAAATTGGGAGATTATGAAGATGCGTTAACTTGTTCTTGATATACTAGAGACTTTTTGCCTAAAGAGCAACAAGATTTACTTAATTCATGAGAAGGAACGTGAATTAAGGTTGAAGGATCACTCCCAAATAAGGAACGTATGGAAAGAAATTTATTTGTTTATATAGACAATATTTTTCCTACTATGCCTACAATTAAGCTAAAAAAAGAAAATTATAATTCTGAACTTAAAAGAATTGAGTTACATGCTTCAACTAAAATGAATGTAATGGATAGCGTTCTTGAGCCTGGTGATTTAGTTTCAAAAGCCTCGGAGTATGGAATGAGGGCGGTTGGTATAATAGACACTGATGGTGTTCAAGCGTTTCCAGCTTTCTATCTTAAAGCCAAGAAAAAGAAAGTTAAACCAATTTTTGGTGTTGCCTTATCAACTGTTTCAAAAAATAATAGAAGTATTTTAGGCCCGATACCTACTGGTAATCTAAAAGACTATGAATATGTTTCTTTTGACATCGAAACCACCGGATTAAGTCCAAAATTCCACGAATTAATTGAATTTGGTAGTGTGTTAATTAATGATGCTTTCAAAAAAGCTGATAAAAATCAATTTTTTATAAAAATTAATAGTGAGCTAAGTGATTTTACAGTTGAATTGACTGGAATAACGGATAATATGCTGGAACAAGATGGCATAGATATTAAAAAAGCTTTATACAAAATTTATGATCTATTAAACAATAAGATCGCAATTGCTCACAATGCTAGATTTGACTATAACTTTTTAAAGGAACAATTTAGAATTCATAATGTTCCCTTTCCGAATGTTACAGTTGTTGATACCTTGATAGCATCAAGAATTGCCTTCCCAAATAATGCAAGGCATAAATTAGAAGACGTTGCAAACCGTCTAGGCGTAAAGTATGATCCAAGTGTTGCACACCGTGGGGACTATGATGCTGAAGTTCTTGCAGATGTTTGAATCCAAATTATTAGTTTTCTAAACACAAGAAACATTTTTACATTTGAAGATTTAGCTAATTTTAGAGAAGATAATCTTTATGCAAGAGAATTTTCTTACGAAATGACTGCCATTGCTTTAAATGAGAATGGTATTAAGGAAATGTACGGTTTGGTTACTGATTGTTTGACTAAACACTTTATAAATAAGCCAATAACGTTTGTTGAAGATTTAGTACAAGCTAATAGAAATAATATACTTTTAGGATCTGGAACTCTAAAAGGTAGGCTTCTAGATAAATATTTTTATTCATGCCACGATGATTTTATAAATGAATTAAATAAATATGATGTTATTGAAATACCAGCTCCTCAAGCTTTTGAACATTGAGTAGTTGATGGTTTTATTACTAAAGAACAATTGGAACAAGGTTTAAAAGAAATTATAACATGTGCTAATTTGGATGGAAAAATCACTATTGCTACAGCTGACACGAAATATATTGAGGAAATAGATAAACTTGAATACGATGTTTTAGTCTATTCAAAAGGTATTGGCAAGGCACACCATTACCTATATAACTATGAAAAAGCCAAAAACAACAAATTAACTATTCCTAAATTTGATTTTCTTACAACTCAAGAAATGCTTGATCAATTTGCATTTTTGAATGACAAACAACTGATAGAAGATCTTGTCATAAACTCAACAAATAAAATTGTTGATAAGGTTGAAAATATTGAAATTATTAAAGATAAGTTGTTTACTCCAAATTTTGATGATTCATCAAATAAACTTTCAAAATTAGTCTATGAAAATGCACACAAAAGATATGGTGATATTTTACCTGAAATCATTGCAAAAAGAATTGAATCCGAACTTAATCCAATCATAAAATATGGGTTTGATGTCATTTATTGAATTAGTTACAAATTAGTCCAAAAATCCTATAAAGAAGGCTATATTGTCGGAAGTAGAGGTTCTGTTGGTTCTTCATTTATAGCAACATTAATTGACGTTTCTGAAGTTAACCCACTTGAACCGCACTATAATTGTTCGAATTGTAAATATTTAGAATTTGTGCATAAAGAAGGTATTACGAGTGGGTTTGACTTAGAAGATAAACTTTGTCCAAAGTGTGGAACTAATATGAGAGGTGACGGTCAAAGTATTCCTTTTGAAACATTCTTAGGCTTTAATGCTGATAAAGTTCCCGATATAGATCTTAATTTCTCCGGAATTTTCCAACCAGAAGTTCATGATGAAGTTAAAAGGCTTTTTGGTGATTCACATACACTAAGAGCAGGCACAATCGCCAAAATAGCTGATAAAACTGCATATGGATATGTAAAAGCATATTGTGAGGAAGCTAGAAAAGAATATTCATCTTCATTTATAGATTTTCTTTCGCATAAAATTGCTGGCGTAAAAAGAACTACAGGACAACACCCTGGTGGAATTATCATTATTCCTAAAGAGTATGATGTTTTTGATTTTACACCTGTAAACTATCCAGCAAATGAAACTAATTCATCTTGACTGACTAGTCACTTTGATTATCGTTCAATACATGACAATGTTCTTAAATTAGATATTCTTGGGCATGATAATCCAACTATTATCAAAATGCTTGAGAAATATACAGGCCTTAACATTAAAGATGTCCCTAAAAATGATCCAAGAGTTCTAAGTTTATTTTATAGCCTTGAAGAGCTAAAAATTAAACCTGAATCTATTTCTGGAGAATTAACTGGAGCATTAGGATTGCCTGAATATGGTACTAGTTTTGTTAGACAATTATTGCGTCAAGCACACCCAACAAGTTTTGCAGACTTAATTTCTGTCTGTGGTCTAAGCCACGGTACAAACGTTTGATTACATAATGCACAAAATTTAATTTTGAAAGAAGGACTGACTCTTAAACAAGTAATTTCTTGTCGTGATGATATTATGATTATGCTTATTGATCAAGGTGTTGATAGGTTATTTGCTTTTAACGTAATGGAAAAAGTACGTAAAGGGAAAGGGTTAAATGAAGAAGAAGTCGCAAAACTTAAAGAGCACAATGTCCCTGAATGACAAATTGACAGTATGCAAAAAATTGAGTATATGTTCCCTAAAGCCCATGCTGTTGCTTATGCAACTATGGCCTGGTGAATCGCTTGATTTAAACTTTACTATCCATTAGCTCATTATGCTTGTTATTTTGCGACACACGCTAAAGCATTAGATATTTCAGCAATGATAGATAAAAGATATGGCGGAAAGGTATCTAAACGTTTATACGAATTGAATAAAATGAGTAATTCAGAACGTACAAATAAGGATACTGTTTTGATCCCAGTTTTAGAAATAGCTGAAGAAATGTATGCTAGAGGTTTCTATATCTCGAACATTGATATTGAAAAATCATTGTCCCATGAATGAATAATTGATGAAGAAAGAAAATGTTTAATACCTCCATTTGATTCGATTGATGGTCTTGGTGAATCTATAGCGAACTCTATTGTTGAAAATAGAGAAATAAAACCGTATAGATCAAAAGAGGACTTTAAAGCTAGAAGTGGAATCAATAAAACTCTACTTGAAAAAATGGATGATTTAGGTGTTTTTAAAGCAATTTCTGATACGGATCAATTTAAGTTATTTTAATTTATTACCTAATCAAGCGACCGCTTTATTAGGTTTTATTTACCTGTTTTATAGCGTTTTAATATATTTGATAATATAAAATACCATAAGATATATTTAAAAAATAACATTTATAAAATTACGGATCATTCAGGTACAAATAGTTAAACCGTCAACCGTGAATTAAATCATTTGCGTAAATATGATAGTTAAATCTGTTAAACAATTTTATTTTGTTCACGATATACCTCACGAAATAAACGATATAAATTTAGTGTTTATTCTAACAATTAATTTCACTTATTTTAAATATTGTCGTATATGAACAAAAATAGTAAAAATAGGCAAATTTCTCATTATTTTCATTTTTTATTAAGTTTCTAAAAAATACTTTTATTAGGTTTTATCAACTAAGAGAAATAATAAAAAACTAGCATTACTATTCTTGAGATCGGTGAATTTTGAATAAAGTATTTATTTCTTATAAACGAATAGATTTAGGATTTTTTGTATTGATAAAGATATTAAAAAAATTTAGCCAAAAAAATATTTTTTTCTTATGTTTGCTACGTTTGCTATATAATATTAATACGTGGTCGCGTAGCTCAGTAGGATAGAGCACAAGCCTTCTAAGCTTGTTGTCAGAGGTTCGAATCCTCTCGTGATCGCCATTTTTTTATTTCTTATATTAATAATGTAGTATGATTATATAAAATATGTCCACGTAGCTCATAAGGTAGAGCACAAGCCTCCTAAGCTTGGGGCGATGGGTTCGATTCCCGTCGTGGACGCCATTTTTTGATACTTAAAAAAACTCGGGCGACCGAGTTTTTATTTGCTTTGGAATAACTGTCATAAATAAAAGACTGCTAAAACATAATCGTAAGCTAATCTAAAACCGAAATAGATACAATGTCTGAATATCATTTGATTTAATTCAGTTGTTTTATTCATTGTTTCTTTATATGCTTTATTAAACCTTGTTATAGTTCACATATCAAGAGCTAAATAGCACATCATTAAAGCTAAACCAATTACAGGAAATAAAGCAGCCATAAAACTATTAAAAATTAAAAAGCTAAATAAAAATACAACAAATAATGATACGCCAAGCAATATAAGAATAGTATTTAATAATTTCATTTTGATTTTATCAAAGTAAGCTAGAACACCAATAATTAATAAGCCTATTAATGGAATTATAAATACTGCTAAAGTTTCTGCTATTACATAAAAATTAGATTGACTTGTTTTTAAATATCCAGAAAATGAGAAAACTAGTTTTACGAAAACACCTGCAAATAAGCTTATTCCGAGACCAATCATTGAAAGTGTATACATTACTAACTGAGCAAAGAAGTTCATTCTAGGGCCCATAGCTGAATAAACAAAAACAATGATAAAAGTAGGTATTGAAATATATAAAATAGTCATTCAGCTTTTATCAAAATTGAAATTGATAGCTTTCATAACGAATAAAGCACATATTGCGGATACTATTGCAATAGTTATCCCATAAAAGAATCAAATTATGCTAGCTCCCAAAATAAAGTTAGTTGTTTTGGATTGTTTTTTGTCTTTAAGGTTTATTGTTGAAAAATTATTATTCATAAAAAAAATTATACCTTAATAAAAGTAATAAAAAAATCACCCTATTTTGGTGATATGGCTGCCCCAGTTAGATTCGAACTAACGCATGACGGAACCAAAACCCGTTGCCTTACCGCTTGGCTATGGGGCAAAATGGTGGAGGGGGAGGGATTCGAACCCCCGAACCGTGAGGAAGTGGGTTACAGCCACCCGCGTTTGGCCGCTTCGCTACCCCTCCGCATTTAGACTATCTTAAAAATAGCAAGATTATTATAATATAAAACCTGTTAAAAAAGAAAAATATTTATTTTTTTAGAGTATTTTTTGTTTTGGTGTTATTATAATGGTGCATATATATATATATATTTATTAAAAAATCACTGTTTTATAGTGTTTCCGGAGGTAAAATGAACATTTTAAAAACAAGAAAAGGGAAATTAATCACAATCTCATTAGCATCTACGGCAGTTGTAGCTTCAACAACTGGAGTTTTATTATATGGCTCTATTTCTGAAACTAAAAGTCGTAATTTTACTATCGCTGACACTATTAAACCTAAATTGATAAATAAGGATAATTTAGATTTTGATAATGTAAGACAATCTAATACTGATGCTGGATTAAAAGAAAAACCTAAACCCGAACCCGTTCCTGAACCTACACCGACTCCAAAACCACCAGTTATTATTCCAGAGCCTGAACCAATTGAAAAACCTGAAATAAAACCTGAACCCGCTCCACTTCCTGAACCTGAAAAAGTTGAAGAACCTAAACCAGAACCATTGCCAGTTCCTGAACCCCTAGAAGAACCTCCAATTATTCTTCCTAAACCAGAACCAGTTCCTGAACCTAAACCCGAACCCGTTCCAGTCCCTGAACCAGCTCCCCAACCTATTCCACAACCTAAACCAGCGGAAAATGATGTAATCATTGTTATTAAAGGTGTGCCGGTTAAAGCGGACGTAACAAAACCTACTCCAAGACCAATTAATAATTATGACTTAGCAAATAATATTGCTAATAATGAGCCTTATATTGCTGAGTTGGTAGGTAAAGTTAATAGTATTGAAGTTACAGATGAATTAAGAAGAAAAGTGGTTGCTGAAACTGTTCAAAAAATGAGTTTTGACTTGAAAAATCCAAATGATACATTTGGGTTTATTGGATCAATTGTTGAACACTTTCATAATGACTTTAATGAAGTAGAAAAATTTATTCAACAACAACCTGAAAACTGAGAAAAAATAGTTTACAAATTTTCAAGAATTATTAATTCACCAAACGTGGTTAATTATTTAAAAGAAGAAGCTAAGCCACTTTATCCTGAAATGATGAGAAAGCCAAATAAAATTGAAAGAGAATATTGGTTAATTAATAACCTTGATTTATCTTTATTTACAAAGCTTTCTGCTCAAAGTGAAAAATTCTTAAAAGAAGGGTATACATTAGATCCAGATAATGGATATGTTAATGAACGTGGAGAGTGAGAAAGCCATACTTATAATCCGCCTGATGGATTTAATACAGTAACTACCCGTATGATTAGAGATAATCAATATAAACGTGCTTTCGGATATGATACTTGATACCCAAGATCATCAGAAAATATAAAAAGTGGTAAATACCCAGGCTGAACTAAAACTAATGTTAAAAATGATGCTAAATTCCAAAAATATGATGTTGGAAGTACAAAAGGCATTCAAATTTTTGAAATTAAAAGGGATACTGAACAACCTGGAGACTTTAATAAAGGATATATTGTTGAAATTGATACAGCTGATCCAAATGCGTATAATAAAACTAAAAAACTCATTGAAGATCTAAAAAGAGATAACATTGAAATTAGTTCATATAGATTATTTAATATGGGTAAAAGTGCTTCAAATCAAAGATTTTCAGATATTTTAAGTGCCTTACCTAATGAATTAAGACAATTAGAATTATTCTTTGATGCTTCAGCTGCAAATACATCTTCTTTAATTGCTCTTGAAAATAAAAAGATTAAAGAGCTTTCATTGTATACAGAAGGTAATTCGTTGCTTGAATATTGAAGTTTAAATCCTTGAGCTCTTAAAAATGTTAACTGAGTTAATACTATTGATTACAACGTAAGTTTTGAAAATCCTGCTAATACAAATATTCCAACAAGAATTACTTTTAATGCATTAGCGTTTGAGGAATCAGATATTCTTAAAGGCCAAGCAGATCCATATAAACGTATAAACGACGGTTTAAGAATGGCTTACTTTGTTAGAAATAATGAAGGTATATTCCAAGGTGGTATGGGTCCCGGTTTAAGTCCTGACCATAACGAAGGCGGAAATAGCTATCCAACTGGTTTAGACTTAACTAGAGCTAGATCGCTTAGATCTCTTAAAGGTTTGAAATTCTATGATCAATTTAAACCTTCAAATAAACCAAGAAAACTTAAAACATTAAGACTATACAGTAGTGGTGATACATTTGATATCGATGGTAGTGAGTTAAATGAAGCTGGTTTTGAAAACATGGCTATTGGCGAAATGGGGCCACCAAAAACTAAAATTGTTTTTAGCAATAAGGATCAAACTAGGTATGTACATATCAAAGGTAATCAACCTTTAAGCGGTAATGGTTTAACTAACTTACGTAGATTATATGGCTTAGCTGAATCACTCGATAAAACAACTATTAAAGTTGATCCAGGTGCGTCAAGTTTAGCAAGTCAATTAAGATCAAATGGTTATACAGTTATTGAAAACAGTAGTGATGATTTAGTAATAACCTAGGAAGGATGAATATGAAAAAGAAAAATATTTTAAAATTATTCTCTATTGGTGTTCCTTTTCTTTCTTTAGTTCCTTTAGTTGCTTCTTGTGACAATACGGGAGCTAAAGATAAAACATCTGATAATAATGAAAATTCAGAAAATAGCGAAAATAATAATTCAACTTCTAATAGTTCATACAATGATTTATCTATTGAACAATTAAAGGAATTGGCTACTGATGAATTAAATTATTTAAGAGATAAGAAAAATTTTGCTTCATTAATTTCTAAAGAAAATGACAAGGAAAAGTTAATTGAACTTGTTCAAGAAATTAAAGATGCTTTAGCAAACCAACCTAAACTAACAGGTGTAGAAGCTAGTGCTAATGATGCAGAATTTACAAAATTGGTTGAAAGTGCAACAAGCACAAGCTTGTTTGATTTCGTTCCAACTTCTGCAGGATTCCATAAATCAAAATCTGATTCATTGCCTTCTGAAGTAATGGGAAATAGTTCTGATTGAAAATTAAAGATCCTCCCAGAATATGCTTCTAAAGTTAGAGCTGAATTAACTAACATTCAATACCCTGAAAATAGTAAAAATATAGCTAATGAAAGAGGTGAATTGAAAATCTTCGTTAGATTTAGTAATCCTAATACAAATTTAGAACCAATTACTAGACATTTTATCTTAGGAGGCTTTAAACAAGGCTCAACTGGAGAAATTCAAGTTGGCCCAAGTACTCCAGTTCAAAATGAATTAAGAGAATACTTAAGTAAAGATCAGCTTAATAGATATAAATATGACAATGATAAATTTGTTGAATTAGCAACCAGAAGAGATGGCAACAATTGAAAAGTTTTAAGAAATGGTCAATTAACTAATACAACTGATTCACAGGTAAATACATTTAATACAAAAGCTTCTGAAGTTGGTGTTAGTTCTTATACTGATTCTGTTTATAAAAACTTTGGCGTACCTAAATATGGTGAAAATGGTCAAGTTGAAGGTATTGTGATGCCATCAAGTGATTTAGGAAACTTGCCTTCTTGAGTCGATTCATACGGCAAGAAAAATCCTTTTAGAGCTACTGGTTTAGGTAGAATTTTACCTAATCAAAAATATGTTGATATTGCAAAACAAAGTTTTGCTATTTCCTTTAGTTCATATTTAGCTTCAAGTAGTGAAAGCGAAAGAAACCAAATTAAACAATTACTTCAAAATAAAGAAGATCTAAACGATTTAATTAATGAACTTCAAAGTGAAGAGAAAAAAGAATTCTTTAAGAAAAGACTTGGTGATGGTAGAACTCCAGGAGATAGACCAGATGCGTCTTGACGTGAAAAAGTTAAGATGGAAGTTTGAGAAGAATTAATTAAAGAAAACGGTGGAGATCAAGAAAAAGCTGCTGTTGTATATACTAAATATATAAACAAATATAGAAATGAAATGGAAAAAGCTGTTCAAGCTTCCAATTTACCGGAATTAGTTAAACAAAGGGTTATTAGTAAAATTAAATCTGAAAGTGATTTAGATGAACTAGCTTTATTTGGCAATCAACAAAGTAATATTCGCGGAACAATGTGAATTATGGACTACGAAATTAAAGATGGTGAAGAATACCCGACTAAATTCTACTTTGGAACCAACTTACACGTAGCTGATGCAATGATTCCTGATTTATTTACAACATACAGCATTGCAAGAATGAAAAATGAAGTTAATCCAGTTTTAAATAAACTTAAATTTGTGGGACTAGATGATAATTTTGAAACATTCTTTATGAATAGTGTATCAATTAAAAGAGTTTTTGACGGCCGTGATTACTTAAATAAAAAACCAGCTGATTTCTTAGCTAATTCGCAAAAAGAAACTTATAAAGATGCTGAAGAGTTCATTGATTTTGCTGTTTTAGAAATTGACTTTTCAAAAACACCATTGAGCCAAAATTCAAATGCAAGCCATCCATTTAATAATGTCGCAGATTTTGCTAAATATGTAACAAATGACTATAAAAACTGAGACGATAATAAGAAAGCTAAATTCTTAAGTGAATCATATTTAAAGAATTATTCAAAAATTGATTTCCCATTAGCTTTAACTGCTGAGCAAGCAAAAACATATGATTGAAGCAAACTTGATCAACTTTATATTTTAGGTTATCCTTTAGCTAATTCAGGTTCATGATATGACTTCTATTTAGAAAAATATATTGATGACGATCAAGAAAAAGTAGCTAGATACTACAATACTATTTGAGTAAATGGTGACCAAGACTTCTATAATATGCAACTTGGTGAAGATGGTCCAGATGCTAACACAAAAACAAAATTAGAAAGAGGTAACTTCTTATCATATAACATAGGTTATCGTACCTTTATTGATAAGCCTGGTTTAACCGATGCTTTCCTAACAGCCCCTGTTTTAGGTAATAAACAAAATCCTCTTGATAATTTATATACTTCCACACAAGATAATAAAAAATACATAAACTTTGGTTTAGAATACACCCCAAGATGATATGCTCCTGGTGGAGGCGCTTCTGGTTCAAGTGTAAGAAATCAACATAATCAACTTGTTGGTGTATATCACGCTTCAAATACTACTGCAAGAACTGGTTTAGCAGCCGCCTTTAGATCTGAAGGATATGACTATAAAAATCTTTATGGTGAATATAACTTACCTCAATATGACTTAATTTATGGAAATGGTAAAGATCAAAAGAATTCATATAGAGATGCATTGCAAAAATTATCAACGGAAGCTAATAGTGTAAAGAAAACTTACTTATTCCAAAATGGTTTTGATAAAAATAATATTCCTAGTGAATTTCAATTTAGTAGTACATTACTAGATTATGCAAGTACTAAAAAAGTGTCAGGTAATAATTAATGACAGCTGTTCAAAATACTTCGTTAGAAAATAAGCGTTTTTATACTGATTATAGAAACCAGCAAAGTTCTAAGTCTCAAAATACATTAATTTTAGTTTATAAATGAATATTAATAGCATTTATAGTGATTTCTACGATTTTAATATTTGTTTTTATGGATAAATCTATTTTTCCAGCTAAAATGTTAAAATCTGAAGATTCTAAGCAACCGCTTGAATTCTTGTTTAATTTTCAAAACACGCAATTGCGTCAAAAAAATGCAACGGTTATCTTAAGGTTTAGCCCACTAATCTTTGTGTTAATTTACGCAACTGTTAAAAACTTTATTAACATTGAAAATCAAAAAGAAAAAATAAATAAATATATTTATTTCTATGTTCTTTATTTTGCTTTGGCGATTATCTCTGTTTTATTGTTGTTTTTGTTTATTGATAATAAAGTTACTTTAAATTTACGATTGATACAAAAACATTAACGAAAGAACAAATTGAAGCCTTAGATTCATCTAAAATTGATCCAAATACCGGAATTTTTACAAGTGTAGTTGCCAGAATGGTTCCTTATAATGCTATTGAAGTAATGAATCTTTTCTATATTTTAATTCCATTATTTGTTTTAAACATTTCTTTTGAAATCTATAACTATATTTACAAAAGAAAATCTGAACCAATTTTATATTCATCGTATTGAACATTAATTATTCAATTATTATCACAATTATTATTAATAGTATTTATTTTAACAAATGTATTTCTTTGAAGAAATGCTACTATTGAAGCTAAAAAATCAGCATCAGCATACTTATTTGTAAAAAATAAATACTATGAAACAGTCGAAAACGTATTTAGTCAAAAATCAGCCGTAAACTTAACTATAGTAATATTTGTATTTCTATTCATTGGCCTTGATATATTTGGTTTAAATATTAGAAAGATTTTTAGAGTTGTCGAAAAAGACATTTTACAATCTCAATCAAAAGACAAATATGTATTAAGTTTAGCTATATTGGTTTCTGCCTTATTTGCCTTTATTAAAGTTATGACTATCAAAATAAGATTCAATATTTTGGGATCAGATGATATTTATAACTATATGTATTTATTATTTATTGTAGCTGCAATAGTTATTTCAATAATTTACTTTATTGTTGTTCATTTTAATTCAAGAGTAAACAAAAGTACAGTTGTATTTACTTTAATTATGTCTCTTTCTCAATTAATGCTATGAACTTTAGTATTGATTTCATTATTTACTATAGAAAATGCAAGCCATTATGTATATAACATATTCGCAGTAGGTATCTTATCAGTAGCTATCTTTATCCACTTTATTATTACTAATAGAGCTATAAACAAGTTCATTTCGTCATGTATTAGATTAACAATTGCAATTCAAACAATACTTATTTTTACATTCTCATTAAACCAAATATTGATAGCACAAAATAATTTCATATTAATTTCTGTGCCAACACCAATTTCAATGATTCAAATTTTAGCTATATTTAACTTTGCAGTATTATTAGGTTTCTTTATAGTATCAGCAACCCAAATCTTCATAGCACTTCAAAAAGCACAAAGTCGTAAACAAAAGGCTGAAAGAGAGGTAATTTAGATGAAAAAAAATAAAACTCAGGAAATTTCGCAAGAATTATTTAATTTATATAAAGAATATGAAGAAATTATCAAAAACGATAATTATGTTTCATACAAAAAAATAATTGCCTCAATTCTTTTAAAAATTAATTCTGGCTTTCATTCAGAAGAATATGAAGAATTTACAAAAGTTATAAATGATGCAATTAATAATAAATGAGATATTATTTTTGACCAATTCACCATTAATTTCAATATTGTAAGTAAATTTAGTCTTGATACATTAGTGCCTATTTTAGCTCATAATGAATCATCAGCTAATGAAGCAATATCTTTAAAATCTAAAGAGCCTTCAAATTACGCCGATATTACTAGAGAACTAAACGCTGAAATTCAAAAATTACTTAAAGTAAACAAATATGTTGAAATCTTACCTAATTTGGTTCTGTTCGTTTCTCCAAATACAGGTTCATTAAAGTTATTTTTTGATAAATCACTAACAGTTAAAATTTAATGCATTTAAAAGATTTAACTCAAAAAAGAACGAACTTAGAAAATATAAGAATAAAAGTTAATAATGATAAAAATATTCTCTTAATTACAATTATGAAACTAACTAAAAAGTTAGCATTCTATGTTGATAATTCATTACTTAATATTCAATTAATTCACGCTTTAAAAAATAAATATAACATTAAAAACAATTTCGTTGGAGGGCAACAAAATAAAATTTTAAATGCTATTAAAAAAGTATTTATTAAAGATAAAGAACTATATATTTATTTAACAGAGGAACAAAAATACGGGACTGACTCATATTCACGTTATGAAAAGACTATTTTAGAAAAAATCAAGTCTAAAAAAGCCGATTTTATAACCATTGGACAAAGAGCCATTAAATTCTGTGCGGATAATAATTTGAATGTTATTAAGTCATTCAACAATAGCTCATTTCCAGATTTAGCTAAAATTTTAACAAATTTAGTTAAGGTTCTTTATTTAGACGCTGGTTATGCAAAAGTTCACTTTGTAATTAACTCAAATAAGAACTATAAAAAGCCTTTTACTATTTTACCGCTTGATAATTTTGATGTTGATAAGCTCTTGAACATTAAACAAACAAACTCATTTAATTCAGTTATTCAAAACTATAAAATTTATCCAAACATTGAAGGATTTATTGAAAATCAAATCAATATCTTCTTGGAAAATGCAATTAATGCTTTGGTAGTTGAATCATCATTCTATAATGCGAAAAATGCCTTGGTTTCTACTAATCAAAAAAGTAAGCAATTAGATGAAGAAATATTGAAGGTTTCAAAAAGAATTAATCGTGTTAAACAAGAAAAACAAATTGAAGAAATTATTCTTTTAACTAAGAAAAAGAAAACTATTTTTGAAGAAGGCCATAATGAGTAAAACAATTTTGATGCATTTCTTAGATAATAAGATTCTTAAGTTGAAAAAATATGATTTGTTTATCAACCACAATGACGAAAACGACTGAATTAAACTACCAAACGAATCAATCTGTGCTTATCCAGATATGCTAATTAAATTAGTTAATGAAGAAGATAAAAACACCTTTTATATGTTCTTAAAGAACTTAAACATAGTAGATAACGGAAATTCTATTATGGTTAAATCGTTCTCTAATATCAAGTTTTATAAAACTTCTAAGCTAAAAGAAAACTATAAAAACTTAATTAAAATAACTAAAAGTAAAATTTCGCAACTTGAAGCATCATTATATTTAGGTTTAACAATTGACGAAATTATCGAATTAGAAGCCTTAAACGATAAATTATATGAATTAGAATTAAAGCAAATTCTTAATCTAAAGGAAGTAGAAAACTATGAGTAAAAAAATACTAAATATTTTTAAACATATTTCAGTAGTGTCTGCAGTTTCTGCTCCAGTCGTTTTATTATCTGCTAATACAAATAGTTCAACAGCTAGTGAACCTAAAAAGCCAATTTCGCCTGATCAACTTCCTGAAAATCAACCAAAAGTACCTGTACTTTCTAATGAATTTCCTCACTTTAAATCGCTTGCTGATGAATCTGTAAAAAAGAATTTAAGTCAATCAATAAAAATAGTTATAAGTTCTCTTGAAAATGAACTTAATAAAGTAATGAATGAGAAAGATCAAGAAGGTGAAACTGACGAAAAAGGGAATCCTCTTCCTTATGACTATAAAAAGAAATTTAGTAGATTAACTTACTTAAACCAATTAATGTCTTTTGTTAAAGATAATGAAGAGGATATTGTTCAAAATCCTACTAAATATGGTATTAATACAATATTTCCTCAAGTTATTTCTCAAAACGAAAAAATTAATATTGGAGATGTAGAATTTGACGGACAAACCTATAAAAATGTAACTTTAGGATTAACAGATCCTACTGACTATGTAAAAGTTGTTGAAGGCAATGGTTCTGTTAAAGTAACATCTCAAAAGCCTGAAGTTAATTCAATTACACCTGGTAAATTAGGCGAAGCATTAAGCCAATATGGTGAAAAAATGCAATCAGAAATGCCTGCAATTTTCTATAATACAAGCGACTTTACCCTTGTTGAAAAAGATTTTGATGTAACTTTCGAAAAGAATGGCGATGAACAAATCATAAGAATTTCAACCCCTAAGGGTTTTGATTCTTGAAAAGACTACTTTATCAGTAAAATTACTCCAAGATATACAGCTTTTGACTTAACTGCCAACCAAGAAATAAAAATTGAGGAAGAATCAGAAGATGAAGAAAAGAACGAGGATCCTGAAAAACCTCCAATTCCACCTATTGTTAATCCTGATGAACCTTCGAAACCCGTTGAACCAGTTGAACCTAGCGTACAAATTCTTGCACTGCCAATATTAAGACCACTTCAAACATACCAATATATTGATAAATCATTAACCTCATTGAAAACACTTTTTGATTCAAAATCTAATGAAGAAAAAGCGAAAATGTTTTTCTTTGATAACCCAATTAATACAAGATATGTTTATACTGTTGAATCTTTAAAAATAGATGGTACAAATTGCGTCGCAACTGTACAAATTAAAGACTCAAGCAGTGAAGATTTAAGTCGTAGATATATGGTTAACTTAAAAAAATATGATAATGATCCCAAAACCATTAAGTTCCAATATATGTATGAATTACAAATTAAAAGCTTAAGAGAACATTTTATTGATCTTTATAAAGCTGTTGGTTTAAACGAAAAGATTTCTTATCGTGAATTAAGATATCAAGAATTAATTAATCCATTATTTGAAATGGTTGCAAAGGCAGTAGACTTTTCAATTGAGCCAAATACATACATAAAAACACAGTCAAATGTTCTAAATGATTTTGCTAGAAATCAAAACATTAATGAATTAAAACCAAATAATTCAAATGTATTAGCTTCAAACAGAACATTTGTAGGTTATGTTATAGATAACCTTAAAGCCTCAAGAATAAACACTGTTGGTTATTATGCCGCTTTATCAAATGGTTTTGAAACCTTACTTTATAAAGTGCAAGAGTTAATTTATCAAAAGAAATCAGCTCTTAAAGCAACATTAGAGAAAAATCTAAAAGCCCTTAATTATAGCTTTGAAGTAGTAAATTCATTCTATAAACAATTAGAAATTGATATTTATAAATTAAAGCAATTAGCACAACCTGCAAGTACCACTTTTGATGTTCTAAACTGGTACAAAAACTACTTAAGCCAATTAAGTAAAGTTTCTAAAAATATAAAAACACTTTATGAATTATTTAATACAAAAGATATAACTGCTGAATTAGCAAACAATTCAGCTGAAACCGAAGTAAAAAGAAATGATGCATTAATTTCTGATAATAGCACTCAACCTGAAAAAGCAGAGCTAAGTGCTCTTGAAGTTTTCAAAAATGCTTATGCAAAAATGGAAGCTGAAGTTAATAATGTGAAAAGTCAAAATAATCACATTTTAACAATATTCGGTTATGTACTATTAATCATAGGACTAATAGGAATAATAATTAATGTAGTAACTGCATCTATAAAATTTAAAGATAAAAGTAAAAAAGTTAAATTATTGTATTTAATTTCAGGTATTGCTTTTGCAATCTTAACAGTACTTGGGTCTGTATTTTTAGGTGTAGGAATGATAGGAGTTTAATAAAATGAAGAATCCAAAAATAACATCAATATTCGACTATATAGTTGAAGTATCTGGCGAATTTCCCTATAAACAACGGCAATTCTACAATTTAAAAGAAAATCCTAATGTTAAATTAATGCTAATTAATGCATCAAAGGATAAAGCTTTCTTAATTGCTAACACAGTTACAGATGAGCTTAAAATTAATTCTGAAGTTGTACTTGAAAACGATAATGCACGTATTGATACACCTGAATATTTATTTGGAAAAGTTATTGATATTGAAGGTAACGTTGTTCTTCCGAATAAAGAATTAATGCCCAAAAAGGAAGCTTCTGGAGCTAAAATTTTTGAACTAGCACACGATTTAACAACTGTAAAAACTTTAAATGAACAATTATTTACAGGTATTGTTTCAATTGATTTATTAATTCCTATTGGTAAAGGTCAACGTGAATTAATTATTGGGGATAGACAAACCGGAAAAACTCATATAGCTTTAAATACAATTATTAATCAAGCAAGAAGCGGAATGAAGTGTGTTTATGTAGCTATTGGCCAAAAGCGTGAAGCAATTTCAAGAATTTATAATACTCTAAAAGAATATAAAGCTTTAGAAAATACAATTATTATTGATGCACCTTCAACAAGTGCCTATGAACAATATTTAGCTCCATACATTGGTATGGCACACGCTGAAAACATTTCTAAAAAAGAAGACGTTTTAATTGTTTTTGATGACTTAACGAAACACGCAAACATCATCCGTGAAATTGCTTTATTAACCGATAGACCTGTAGGCAAGGAAGCTATGCCTGGAGATACCTTCTTCTCGCACTCACAATTACTTGAACGTTCAGGTTCATTTATTGAAAGAAAAACTATTACAGCTTTACCTATTTTACAAACTGTTGATGGTGACATTACCTCATTAATTGCTTCAAACATTATTTCTATTACTGACGGACAAATTGTAACAAGTGCTGACTTATTCTCACAAGGTGTATTACCTGCTATAAATATTAACTTATCAGTTTCTAGAACAGGCTCAAGCGTTCAAAGTAGATCTGTTACAAAAGTAGCTGCTGAAATAGGTAAAATTTTCAAACAATATAAACGTCACTTGAAGTTAGCTATGCTTGATTATGACTTTAATAAAGAAACTTCTTCATTACTTTATAAGGGTAAAATGATTGACAAAATGTTCAATCAAAAAGGTTTCTCATTGTATTCACAAAAATTTGTTCTATTTATGTCAAAATTGATTTCCTGAGCTATTTTAAAGGGTATTAAGAATGACAAGAAAGCTTTAGAATTCTTAGATAAATTAATTGTTAAGAACGAAGATGCTAAAAGAGCATATAACACAATTATGTCAGGTGAAAGCTATGATGATAATTTAGCTAAAGCATACTTTGCGAATGCTTTAAAACAATATTCAGATTACTTGAAATTAGGTTGAGAAATTGAAGTTGATCACGAATTTGTTGCGTTTAAAGAATCTGAACTATATGAAATTGCTTGCGAATTAGGAGATATGTAATGTACGGAAAAATTATTAATTTATGATCAGACGTTATTGAAGTTGAATTTGATAAAGATAACTTACCTGAAGTTAACCATCTTTTAACATTACACGACGGCAAGACATTCTTATTAGTTAAAAGAGTTTTAAACGACACAACAATTAGAGCAATTATTATTTACAACTCAGAAGAAATCTCAATTAATGACAAAGTAATTAATACAAAAAAAAGTTTTATGGTGCCAGTTGGTTTAGGTTCAAGAAACAACATTTATTCATTTAGAGGACAACCATTATTATTAAATAGAATTAACTCGCCTAAATATGTTGAAATGAATTCAACAATTAATCAAACAAGATTTTTGAATAATAAAATTGAAATTATTGAAACAGGTATTAAAGCAATTGACTTCTTTATTCCTATTATAAAAGGCTATAAATTAGGTATTTTCGGTGGAGCTGGTGTTGGTAAAACTGTGTTAATGAAAGAAATTATTTTCAACGTTAACAAACAAAGTTTAAATACATCTAATATCTTTATTGGTTCTGGTGAACGTTCTAGAGAAGCTATAGAATTATTTAATGAGCTTGAAGGATCTAAATTAATGGATCGTTCAGCTATGTATATTTCAAAGATGAATGAATCGCCTGGTGCTCGTATGTCGATTGTTCCTATTGGTGTAACTGCTGCTGAATACTTAAGAGATAAGGAAAAACAAGACGTTTTATTATTCATAGATAACATTTACCGTTTTGTACAAGCTGAAAACGAAACAAGTGCTTCATTAGGTAAAAAACCTTCTGTTGGTGGTTATCAATCAACACTTGAATCTGATGTTGCAAGTATTGAAGATAGACTTTATAAAAATGAAAATGGTTCTATTACTTCATTTCAAACTATGTTCCTTCCGATGGATGACTTATCAGATCCTTCGGCTGTAGCTGTTTTTAACCACTTAGATGGTTCATTGGTTCTTTCCAGAGCACAATCAGCTAAAAACATCTTCCCGGCTTTTGATCCACTTGCTTCACAATCTAACTCAGTTGATGAAAAGATTTTAGGCAAAAAACACTTTGAAGCAATCGTTGAAACTAAGAGAATCTTAAAAGCATATAAAGACCTTGAAGATGTTATTCTTATTCTTGGTTTTGATGAACTTGATGAAGAAAGTAAGATTATTGTAAAGAAAGCTTTACAATTAGAAAACTTCTTTACACAAAACTTCTTTATGACAGAACACTTTACTAAATCACCTGGTCAATATGTTCAATTAGAAGATACAGTAGATAGTGTTATACGTATTTTAGAAGGTAAATATATCAAACAAAGTCCCGAAATTTTCCAATATGTAGGATCTAATAAAGATATTCCTACAGATGAAGAATTAGGATTATAATAATTATCTAATAGCCATTATGGCTATTTTTATTTAATTAAAAAACACCTGTTTTATAGGCGCATTAGACAAACATTTTCTGTAATAAAGCTTTTTTAATCTCTTTGAGTTTGGTGAGTTTTTTGTTAGTGAGGGTGATTAGTTTATCAACAGCAGTCAAAAATTCAGCGATTTTTGACTGTTCAGCGTAAACCGGTGCTAAAATATCAGAATTTAAAACTATATCTTTGTTTAGATTATTTACTACACTACCATTAGATAATTTAATATATTCATTAAACATATTCTCGGTTCTCAGATAATAAGCTATATAAACTAAACTCATATTTTCTAAAATTTTTCTAAAATATAATCACCCATCATGTATGCAACCATTAATATTTAAAATAAATGACTTGCCGAAACTCATTGAGTTAGACAAAATTAAATTTCCATTATTTACAAATCTGGAGAATTTAACACCATCTTTAGTTATTTTTTCAGAAGCTCTATCAATAAAAATTCCATTTTCTGGAGCGTCACCTATTTTAATCCAATTAATTCCTGTATGGTTGTCAGTTAAATATTTCTCAATTGGTCTTGGTGATGATCCTCTATCAATAGAAGAGATTTCAGAAAATTGAAATTTTTTCCAATTTTCTGAAAATGCTTTAAACCTAATCTCAGGGACTAATTTTCCTTCTCTTGGAAACATTTTATTAAGTAAAGACTTTTTAACATCTTTTAACTTATCTAATTTAGTAGTTGTTTGAGTAATTAAGTTATCAATATTTTTGAATAATTCACCTATTTTAGATTGTTCTTGGTAAGTTGGACATTTTATATTTATATTAAAAACATCCATTTTAGATAGCGAAGGAATATTTGCAGACTGCAATTTTTCTGATAATTCTTCCTTTGAGTTTATTAATGCGTTAAAAATAAAATCTAAACTAAAGTTTTCTAAATTGAAGTCTAATGAGTAACAACTGTTTCCAGCCCAGTATTTTTCTTTAACGAGATTTACATAACCTACATTTGCGCCTCTGGCACTAATAACAATTTTATTTTCAGGAGTATTTCATTTGTCATAAAATCCAGTATTAGTAATACCACCATTGTAAACAGGGTACTTATTAAAATCACTTTGTTTAGTTTTGATGATGAACTCACCAATGGAAATATCTGATATATTTCCTACTTTTAGAATATTTCAACTTTCTTCAAACCCCTTAAACCTTACATCAGGTGTCATTCTTTTATTACTCATATTAATAAAATAATAACATAATTATTTTTATGTTTATATGCCTGAAAAGCTCAAAGATAATAATGCATATTAATTTAATAATTAAACATTTATAAGCTAATATTTTGGTGCTATCTAAAGCATTTATGAGTTATACTGGTAATCAATTGGTTATGTTTTATATATAATTAAAGTATTAACTATTCGATGACTATTAAATGTTTTTGTAAAAACATTCGAGTTCGATTAAAAGGAAATTATGAAATTAGAATTAATAGCACCAATATTATCACCTGTTGTTGTTACAACAACATCAAACATTCAAGAAAATGAAACTGAAAAATTTATTTTTGATTATATTCAAAAAAATAATATTCCATTAGAGAAAATTGATCTAGGTAATTTAAAACAAGAATATAACAAGAAATTTCCAGAGCGATCTAAAACGATTGAAAATATAGATTTAAGCTTCTTGAAAAAATCTGTTAATAATCATTTGAAAGAAATAGAAAATGAAATTAAATCTTCTGTAGAGGCCAAACATAGTAAAAGAGAACATAATAAATATGTTAAACGTATTTATACAGATCTACAAAATAAATATATGGTTAATCAAGATGGTGTTGAATCATCTAAAAATATATTAGCAAGAATAGAAGAGACAACAGCATTTTATAATGAACAAAGTGATAATTTGAATAAATATACTGAAGCAATTAAGCAATTAAGTATTGCTTCAATAACAATGAAAACAATATGTGGTGTAGCTTCTGCGATATCAGTTTCAGCACTTATAGCCAGTTTTTTTACCGCAGGAGCAACATCAGCAGTATTTGGAATAGCTGGAAAAGTTGCTGCTATATCTGGTTTTATAACAGCCACCTTAGATGCATTATTACACTTCAATAGAAGTAAACTCAAACAAACTCAGCTTATGATTGAATTTGTTAAAAATATCAAAAACACAGTTCCAGTTGATATTATTAAGTACTTTATAAAATATGCTATGGATATTAATGCTGATGCTTCAAAGAAATTAATAACAAAATTGCAACCTAAATTAATAAAACTAATCAAATTTATGGATATATTTTCGGGCATAGCTAACATAGCTGAAAATATTGACGGTATTTATAATGATGTTAAATATTTAGAAAAAATAAATAATGATAATATTGAAGCATCTAATAAACTTGCGAATATAGCTAATGATATCGCTAATATGAAAAAAGTAAAGTGAACCGTTTTACACGAAACGCCATTAGATAATCCTTATATGCTTGGTGGTACAGGTGGTATAAATCAAATCTTTAAAAATATTGAAACAGGTGAGGTTTTAAGACTAGATGAAATGCTGAAATTTACAAAATTTGAACTATACTCAATGGGGCTGACCAAAGCTTTACATCCTAAAACCGGATGATATATAAGAACACTTCCCAATAATTTAAAAATAGATAATTTAGGATAATAATGTATACCGTTTTAAGTTGAATTTCAAAGAATTGAAAATTAGTAAAAGTAATATATTATTTTCTCTTTTTTATAATAATGTCGTCGCTGTTTTCATATTGTCTATTAAAATATATGCTCAATTTTAAATTGATGAGAATAAAAAACTATTTTATAAAACAAAATATTTATATCAATGATAAAGTTTTACGGTATTGTTTTAAGAGAATATTGCTATGTTATATTTGAATGATAATTTTTATTTTCTTAAACATACTTATATTAAGTATTTTATTACTCTTATTCAAGAAATACAATCTTGATTATTATCATATTTTGTTCTTAATTATTTTTAACATAATATTTTTAATTTTACCCTTAGCATTATTAATACAAAGTTGTGTTTTAATACTACAAATTAGAAATAATAGTAAAGGAATAAATAAAACTAGACTACTTGAAAATATTATAAAAAATGACGTTAATAAAGAAATGCAAATTTCTTTTAAAGAAACAAATACATTCACACATTCTGAGCTGTTAATAGGTGGCGAAAAACATAGAAATATAGATCTTAAATCTTATAAAACAAAAAATAAATATATTTCTTATTGAAATACAATTTTAAATTTTGACAATCTTATGATTATAAAAAACAAAAAAAATTTTAAGGTTTCATATGGTTCATTTTATGATGAATTTGCATCACATGGTTGAATAAATGATTAATGTATCTTTTCATTTGCTAAAATTCCTGTTTTATAGATATTTTAGAGAATTAAATATAAATGAGGTTAACTATAATGCCTCATTTTGTAATAAATAAAATATACTAGATAAGAGATAAAGATATATCAATACCACTTTTTATTCTCTAACATATACTTTTAGCTAATAATTGTCTGTTTTTTTACTTCTTTTATTCTTAAAAATAAGTTGTCTTCTTATGTTTAAAAATGAAAATCCGCAAAATTTTTTTCCTATATAATATAAGATGCAAATAAATACATATAGTACATTTGCCGTAATATCAAACACAATATTTTTTCTAAAATGGAGGAAAAATGAAAACAAATTTTGATAATAAAGATTATCTTAAAAAAGTTGACGCTTGATGAAGAGCTGCAAACTATTTATCAGTTGGTCAAATTTACTTAAGAAATAATCCTTTACTTAAAACACCATTAACATCAGAAGATATTAAAATTTACCCAATCGGACACTGAGGAACATGTCCAGGTCAAAACTTTATTTACGCTCACTTAAATAGAGTTATTAACAAATATGACTTAAACATGTTATACATTGAAGGTCCAGGTCACGGTGGACAAGTTATGTCTTCAAATGCTTACCTTGATGGAAGTTATACAGAATTATTCCCAAATGTTACACAAGACATTAAAGGAATGACACACTTATTTAAATACTTCTCATTCCCAGGTGGTACAGCTAGCCACGCTGCTCCTGAATGTCCAGGTTCTATCCACGAAGGTGGTGAATTAGGTTATGCACTTTCACATGCTGCTGGTGCAGTTATGGATAACCCAGAAGTTATTGCTGCTACAGTTGTTGGTGATGGTGAATCAGAAACAGGTCCATTAGCTTGTGGATGATTCTTAAACTCATTTATTAACCCAGCAAACGATGGTGCTGTTTTACCTATCTTACACTTAAATGCAGGTAAAATTTCTAACCCAACAATTTGATCACGTAGATCAAATGAAGAAATTCACGAATACTTTAAAGGTATGGGATGAAAAGCATTTATCGTTGAAGGCTCAGAACACGAATATATGCACGAACAAATGGCTAAAGCTCTTGATGAATCAATCGAAATGATTAAGAAAAACCAAGAACACGCTAAGAAAATCGGTGCAGAAAATGCTACAAGACCAGTATGACCAATGATCGTTCTTAAATCACCTAAAGGATGAACAGGACCAACAGAATGAAATGGTGAAGCAGTTGAAGGAAGCTTTAGAGCACACCAAGTACCTCTTCCAACAAATGCAATCAACATGCAACACGTTGACGCTTTAGAAGCATGATTAAGATCATACAGACCAGAAGAATTATTTGATGAAAATGGTAAATTATTACCTGAAATTGCTGAAATTGCACCTAAAGGTGACAGAAGAATGGGTATGAACCCAGTTGCAAATGGCGGAATTAACCCTAAAGTTATGAACTTAGGTGACTGAAAACAATTTGGACTTAAAATTGAAAAACCAGGTCAAATTGTAAACCAAGATATGGTTACATTAGGTTCATATATGGCTGATTTAGTTCTTAAAAACCCTACAAACTTCAGAATTTGAGGACCAGATGAAACTAAATCAAACAGACTTTACAACTTATTCAAAGTTACAAACCGTCAATGATTAGATAGAATTGACCCAGCTTATGATGAATTCTTATCACCAGTTGGTAGAATTATTGACTCACAATTATCAGAACACCAAGCTGAAGGTATGCTTGAAGGTTACGTATTAACAGGCCGTCACGGTGTGTTTGTATCATACGAATCATTCTTAAGAGTTGTTGACTCAATGTTAACTCAACACATGAAATGATTAAGAAAAGCTTTAGAATTACCTTGAAGAAAAGATTATCCATCATTAAACGTTATGGCTACTTCTAACGCATTCCAACAAGACCACAACGGTTATACACACCAAGACCCAGGTTTAATTGGACACTTAGCAGATAAAAGACCTGAATTAGTTAGAGAATACTTACCAGCTGATACAAACACATTATTAGCTACAATGGAAAAAGCCTTTTCAGAAAGAAACGTTATTAACTTAATTATTTCTTCAAAACAACCAAGAGACCAATTCTTTACAATGGAAGAAGCTCAAGAATTAGTTGACAAAGGTCTTAAAGCTATTGACTGAGCATCAACATGTTCAATTAATGAAGAACCTGATTTAGTTGTTGCTGCTTCAGGTACAGAATCGACAATTGAAGCTCTTGCAACAATTTCAATTCTTCACAAAACATTCCCAAGTCTAAAAATTAGATTTGTTAACGTACTTGACTTATTAAGATTAAGACACCCAAGCATTGACCCTAGAGGTTACAGTGATGAAGAATTTGATAAAATCTTTACAAAAGATAAACCAGTATTATTTGCATTCCACGGTTTTGAAGGTATTTTAAGAGACATCTTCTTCAGCCGTCACAACCACAAATTAATTCCTCACGGTTACAGAGAAAATGGTGACATTACAACATCATTTGACATTCGTTTATTAAGCGATATGGACAGATTCCATATGACAATTGATGCTGCTAAAGCTATTGAACCAGTTGTTGGAAAAGAAGCTGCTCAAAAATTAATTTCAGAAATGGAAGCTATGATTAAATACCACAAAGAATACATTAAAGAATACGGTACAGACATTCCTGAAGTTAAAAACTGAAAATGAGAAAATATTAACAAATAATTTCACTCAATAATTAAGTAGTCAGTAATGGCTACTTTTTTATATTTATTTAACCTAAACAATTGTTTTACAGGCATATTAGTAAAAATTTAACCATATTTTAATAAACTGTTGTTTATAAATAAAAAGCATATAATTTAAAAGCTTACCATTTTGTTTGAAAGGAAATTATTATGATATTAGACAAAAAAGAAATAAGTAGTTTTTATACAAGATATACAAGTGATAAAAACAACAAAGTTGTTGAAAATGCAATGACTAAAAATGGTATTAAAAACTCAAGTATTAACAATGAAGTTTTTAGATTTCATAATCATGAATTTTCAGTTCAAGTTCCTAAAGCAGGAATGACAAACCAAAAAAATTCTGGTAGATGCTGAATCTTTTCATCAACAAATATGCTTAAAACTAATGTTTTAAAAAGCTTAAATGTAGATTCATTCCAATTCTCGGAAAACTATTTATTCTTCTGAGATAAAATGGAAAAATCAAACACCTTTTTAGAATTAATGATTAGTAATCCTGAGTTAAATTATTTAGATAGATTATTCTGCTCATTTATGGATATGACTGTTTCTGATGGCGGATACTGAGAATGAGCTCAAGGCTTAATTAAAAAATATGGTCTTGCACCTAAAAGTGTGATGGATGATACATTCAACTCAACAAGTTCTGGAGCTTTAAATGAAGTTTTAAACTTTCATTTAATTGATGCAGCTAATAGAATTAGAGTTGCACATAAAGTAGGAAAAAACTTAGATGATTTAAGAAAAATTAAACATGATGCTCTTGCGATTGTATTTGAAGTATGTGCTAAAGCTTTAGGTCTTCCACCTGTTTCATTTGATTTTGAATACAGAGATAAAGATAAAAAATTCCACAGAATTACAAATATTACACCTTTAGAATTCTTGAATAAATACGTTGGTATGGAATTTTTAAATAAAGTTAACTTGCTTCATGATCCTAGAGATATATATCCTAAAAACAGACTTTATGTCTCAAAATACTATAAATCAGTCATAGAAGAAAAAGCTGTTAATTCAATTAATACAACTGTAGATGAAATTAAGAAAGCTATTATCGCTTCATTAAAAGATGGTACACCTGTATGATTTGACTGCGACGTTTCATTATTCAGCGAAAGAAAAGAAGGAGTTTTTGACACTGAATTATTTAACTACCAAGACTCACTTCATATCTATAATACATTAACTAAAAAAGATAGAGTTAATTATAGAATGTCTAATCCTAACCACGCCATGACTTTTGTTGGTGTAGATTTAGATGAAAATGATCAACCAATTAAATGAGAAGTTGAAAACTCATGAGGTGATGAAAACGGTAAAAAAGGATATTTCTCAATGAGCGATAAATGATTTGATGAATATTGCTTTGGTGCTATTGTAGATCCTAAATATGTGTCAAATGATGTTCTTAGTGCATTAGAGCAACCAGCTATTGAACTAGAACCTTGAGACCCTATGGCTTAATTTAAAAATCAGAGAATTAAATCTCTGATTTTTAAATTCCTGCTCCATGTTGGTGGAATGATAAAATAAATGCACAAACTACTATACCAAGCATAAAAAGAAACATTGTTAATTTGAAAACTTTTCTGTCATGGTGTGCATGATAGAATTCTGGCAAGAACTCAACAATAGATGTAAATATAAATACTCCAGCTACAAAAGATTGTATTATCCCCTTTAAAACAGGGAAATTCATAAATTGACCAGCATATGTTCCTAAGAACATAAAAGGTAAAAATATCAGTAAAGATGCAGATGATAATGTTATTGCCGTAGCTCTACTTTTACCCATCTCTCTAAGTCTATAATAGAAAACTAGTTGTTCTGGAATTAAATGTAAAATTGCTGAAACAATAAAAGCTATAGATACTGATGTTATTACAGTTCCTTCGGTTGTGCCGATTATGCTTATAATATAGCCAATTAAGAAACTTTCAGGTATTCTATGGATTAACAATAATAAAATAGCTACAAGTTTATAAGCTGGATGTTGCTCATCTTTTTTGTCGTTTTTAATATTTTCCAAGTGTGTTGGAGCTATTCCGTGATCGTGATCATGTTTACCATCTAAATTATGTCCTAAGTCGTGTGAGTGGATAAATACACTAGCTGTTTTATCTTTGGCTAGTTTTTTCTTTGCTCCATAATGTATTAAACTTCTTATACCTCAAGCAAATAATAAACCTAATACAAGACCAGAAACAACTATACAAATATTTCAGCCGTATGTTATTCATTTGTTAATGTTATTTTTATTTACAGAGCTTATTTCAAGGGCTTCCCGTAAAAAACCGAAGGTAGCCATCGTAATAAAGAAACCACAAATAAATGAATATAAATAAATATTACTTTTTTGACTTAATTTTGCTTTTGAAAAGGCAAAAATTACCGTTACTAAAAATGGTATTAATGTTAATAAACCGAATGCAATTAAAATAAATATGAAATAAGTTAAGTTAGTATTTGCACCAGTTGATAAATGTATATTTTCTCAAATTTTGCTCATTTATAGGTCTATTCTACAAATTATTCAGCTGGTAATTCAATGTTATGAAACACTTCTTGAACATCATCATCGTCTTCGAGTTTAGCAATGAATTCTTGAATTTTTTGTGTTTTTTCTTCATCAAATTCAACGTATGAATTAGGAATATAAGTAATTTCACATTGCATAAAGTCTGAAATACCTAAATCATTTTCAATAGCTGTTTTACATTGGTTGAAGTTTTCAACACTAGTTGTAATAACGTATGATTCATCGGTTGATTCAATATCTTCAGCACCATTTTCAATCGCTGTAAGAGTTAATGTATCTTCGTCAATTAGTGATTTAGAAATTTCCAAAACACCTTTGTGATCAAATTGGAAAGGTACTGTGCCTGTTTTGCCTAATTTACCATTTTGTTTATTAAAGTATGCTTGAATGTTGCTTGTTGTTCTGTTGATGTTATCACTTAAAGTTGTAATTAAGAATGTAGCACCACCTGTAATGGTTGCATTATAAAGTGTTTCTACATATCTAGCACCTTCTTTGGCACCACCCTTAGCTTTATCTAAAGCTCTTTCAATATTTGCTTTAGGCATACTTTTAGCTTTAGCTTTAGCAATAGCTAATCTTAAAGCTGGGTTAGAATCGGGATCTGGTCCTCCAAATTCTGTAGCCGCTACATAGATTTCCTTAAACATTTTTTGGAATATTTTGCCTCTAGCTGCATCGTTTGCACCTTTTTTATGCTTAATTCCGGCTCAGTGTGAATGTCCTGCCATATTATTTCCTCTTTCTATCTAATAATTATGTAATTATATAAAAATTATTAATTTTTATGTAGTGTTTCAAAGTATTTATCAATACTTAGTGGTCTATCTGGAGTATTTCTTTTATGTTCACTAAATTTATGCATTCTTTCAATTTTAATTTTTGATGCTTCAGAAACATTTTTTAAATTATCTAATAAATAACTATCTAATTCTTTGTAAGTAAAACCTAGTTCATTTTCATCAGATTGTCCTTCTCATAAACCTGCTGAAGGTTGCTTATTTATGATGCTTTTAGGTACATTTAAGTGTTCAGCTAAAGCTCTAACTTCAGATTTTAGTAAATGTGAAATTGGTAATAAATCAACCCCACCGTCACCGTATTTTGTATAGTAGCCAATATAGTATTCATCTAGGTTATCTGTTCCTAATACTAAATAATTATTTTGTTGTGCATAAGCATATAGTGTAGTCATTCTTAATCTTGGTTTAATGTTGCTTAATGACATTTGATTATTTACTTCATTATTTAGTGAAATTAATAATGCTTCGTAAGTATTTTTTAAATTTACAGTTTTAAATTTTAAGCCTATAGAACTGCTTAATTCATCTATATGTTGTAAATCATGATTCATATTATCAATTGGCATTATTATTCCGATTGTATCATTAGGAAAAGCTTTTTTAGCTAGTGCACAAACTAGTGCACTGTCAATACCTCCACTAATTCCTACTATACATCCCTTGCAATTTGCGTCAGCGACTTTTTGTTTAATTCACTCAACTAGATAATTAGTATATTGTGTAATTTTAAATTCACTAAAAGATGAACAATAATTATTTTTTTCTCTAAGTCCTTGCATATTACTCCTTAAATATAATTAAATTTTACTATATTAATATCCTAAATATTTATATTGAAAGCCACATACGTTGTATGTAGCGTAGTATTGTTGTTTAATCATTACTTGGATGATGTTTTTGTTTTAATTCTTCAAATTTATTAATATACGTATTAGCGGCTTCAATTGTACCGATCATCTCTTCATATGATCATCTTTCACCAATGTTGATGTTGCCTTGTTTTTGAATTGATTCTAATTGTTTTCAAACTATTTTAAATTCCTTAATATCTTTATATTGTTTATTTGTTTCAAGATATTGAGTCAAATCATTAATTGTTTTATTAAATAATTCAACTACTTCATTGTAAATAGAAAGTAATATATCTTTAGTTCTATATAAGATATCGAGATTATCAAATGCTTTTTTAGCGGCTTCTATATCGTAGAAATTATCATAGTCTTTAAATATAAAGATACGTGACATCGACATACTAAAATCGTTATGGTTATTGTAATAATTATTATGGTCAATAGTTTTGTAGTAGAAATCATTATCTTCATAATAAATTTCCTTTAAATATAAATCACTATAGGTTTTATATTCCTCTGAAAAATCAAGCCTAAAAGGATAGGAACCCTTAGATATCTTTATATCATCTTTTAATGATTCAAATTTATCAATGTAATTTTGAACATCTTTTAATTCTAAAATTGTAAAACTATCAAAATTATTTTTAAAATTCATAATTTCTTGTAAATATTTATAAGCCGTTAGCCTAGCAGGGTTAAATAAACCAAAAAATTCATATTTTGGATCTTCAGCAATTTTAGTCAGATCTCTTATTACATATTTGTATTGCTTTTCAAAATTATCTAATTTATATCTTGCTTCTCGTTTTGTATTTACTTTTAGAGTGTTTAATTTTTTTAGTAAATCTGTGCTTCAATTAAATTTTGTTTGTATATCTTTAATAGGTTCATATGATTCCTCGAAGGTATCAAAATGAAGATCTTTAATATTATTCAATAAATTGATGCCTTGTTGTTTTATTATTTTGGCCACTGGTTCATTAGAAATATTTCATTCATCATTAGTGTGGTAATTCGATGGCTTTTTATGATCAATAAGTTCTTCTTTTATGCTTTGGCGATATCAATCGATTAGATTATTTTGATGCTTTAAAGGAATCGTTTTATAAAGATTGTGAATTTTTCAAATCAAGCCAAGCCTTCATCGATATTATTATAGAAATCCTTTTGGTTTAAAAATTCATTAAAGATCTCGATATTGTTTAAATTATTGGCACCAAATAAATAAAATCGTATCAAACTTCATCTGGTGTCTTCAAGTGTGCCTGGTTCTGCTTCTAGTTCTAAACTGTATCAATTTTTTGTGTTTTGAATATAACTAGCTAATTGTAAATATTTTTTGTGTTCATTAATATCATTATTAATTAGTTGCATCTTAATTTCATTATTCATTTTTTGTATTGAAGCAGTTAGATCTGCGTGAGTTTTAGCTATATTTTTATTATTTTGAATTGCTCGTTCAGATTGCTCTATTTTTTGTTTTAAATTATTTAATTCTAATATAGCTTTATTATCTGAATGATTATTAAATAAGGTCTTAGCGGTCAGAATTAATTCACTTAATTCAGTTTTATTTAGACTAATTACTTTTAAGCTGTTCTTCCTATTATTCTTAACTGTTGTAGCGACTAAAACTGAACTACTAATTAATGCTCCTGTTGTTCCTAATATAATCCCGTTTAGGATCTTTCTTTTTTTATTCATATTTCTCCTTAAGATACTCTATTGTTATAACAAAAAAAAATAAACCGATTTATAAAATAGTTGGCTTATTTTATATACATTTAATGAATAAACTTAATTATTTTTATTGTTAAGCTTCATTATTTCCATTTTAATTTTGTCTTCATCTTCGGCGAAGTTTTCAATTATTGTTCTATGTTTTAAAGCTTTAAAGTAATTTGAATTGGGATCTTCCTGATTAAATATTATTTTTCTTATTTGAACGTAAATATTTGAATCAGAGTTTAATTTAGCTCAAGCAGAAGGGCTTAACGATACTAAAGTTTCAAGAGCTTCTTCATCCTTATCTAAATCGGGCATTTTAAGAAAATCTGTATAGTTTTCATTTTTAAATCTATTTAAGTAAGATTCAATTTGTTTTCAATCTTCAATTTGATTGAACATATCAAAAAGTTCTGAGCCATATTTTATTTTAATATTATAGTTGTCTGTATCTGTAACAGTTGTAGCTTTATTATAGTATTCTTCGTTATTTCTATATTCTTCATCTATAAACCAAAGAATGGTAGTAAGTTTAGGATCTCTATCTATTTTCTTGAAAGCTATTTCTGAATAATGTTTGAATTTATCAAATAAAGCAACTGTTTCATTGGCTGAATAAGTATCTCGTTTTCTTATTAGAATACAATAACATTTGTTGTCTTTAGATTTAAAACAGATATTAAATTTAGCTATATCTTGAATACTTTGATCTGAATAATTCGGATCTAAAACATTAATTACAAAAGTTGAATCAATAAAATCAAAACCATATTTAAAAAACAAGGAAACAGCTAAATCTTTTATATGGTTAAAATATTTATTTTCCTGAGTCCTTAAAAATGATTGCTCCAGTTTAGTTTTGAAGCTAAAAGGATTTAATATTGATTCATATCTATAAGGGGCATCAACAAGCTTTAAAATTAACTTTTTAGCATTGTTATTCAACAAGATTTCTTTTAATTCGGTTTCAAATTCAGAATATTCCATCTTATTTCTCCTCATCTTTTAGAATGTTATCAAGCTCATTTATTTCTTCATTATCGGCTTCATTGTTTGTTTTTATATCAATAATATTTTTTTGGAAGTTTGTAAACTTTTGAAATCAGAATCTTTTTTTAGTTTGCATAAAATGATTAAAAAAGAAGTTTAAAACATCAGGATTATCATTTATTGGTGAATGTGTTTTTCCAAGAATATAATTTGGACAGTTTAAAGATTGAGCATAGTTAGTAAATTCTTCTGTACCTATAATATTGTCATTTTCGCCAATTATAAAGGTTAGTTTGTTTGCACAAGCACGATATTTTGCATCAAGTTGCTTCATAAATTCATTATTAAGTACGTAGCCAGCTAATAAGTTGTATCATTTACCTTTTCTGCTAAATGATTCAAGTAATCTCTTGCCTTTTTTAGTAAATGAAGCTCCAAACATAATTAACTTACCTAAAAATGTTGGATTGCCATCTACACCTTGACCAATTACACTTTTCAATAATCCATATGATTTATTATTTTGCATACTTGGATTAATAGTTGAAAGCATTATAACTTGTTTAACTCTTTTATCATTAGCTAATTCAACTGCTACGCCACCAGCCATCGAGTGAGCTACTATAACAACATTTTTGGATTTGATATTTTTTAAAACTTCTTTAGCTACGTTAATTCAGTTCTCTAATTTAATATCTTCGGGTTTAATATCTGTACAATATTTGCTCCCAGGAAAATTAAGTGCAACAATATTAAAATTGTGTTGTAAGTTTTTAATTTTATCAATAAAATCGCTACTTGAATTTATGCCATGAAGAAATAAAAAAGTAGTATTTTTTTTATTATCTTGTGTATAAATAGGGATAATCTCGCCTTGATATTTTATATAGTTAAATTTCATATATTTATTTTACATTAATAAGATAAAAAACTGTGACGCTTTTAATTGCTTATATACATTTTAAACAATAAAAAACCGTAAAGTATTGTTTTACAGCCTTTTTAGAAAAAATTATTTAAGAGTTAAAACTCCAACGACTTCAATATGATGAGTTTGACTAAACATATCACAAGGTCTAAGATACTCTAATTTATAACCATTTTTAGTCAATAAATCAATATCTCTGCACATTGTGTGATAGTTACAACTAATATATCCGATTTGACCAGGTTTTAGATCTAGTATTTTATTTAAAAATTTATTATCTAATCCCTCTCTTGGTGGATCCACTATTATAGTATTAATTTTTTCATTTATTTTATTTATTGATTGCAGCACATCACCACTATAAAATTCTGCATTATTTATATTATTGAGTTTTGCATTTTCAATTGAATTTTTAGTTGCATTTTCAATTATTTCTAACCCATAAACTTTTTTAACTTTATTAGCAAGCATTATCCCTATAGTCCCTATACCTGAATATGCATCTAGAATAATATCTGATTTATTAACTTTTAAATTATCAAACAGCAAGTTATATAACTTTTCAGTTTGATATGTATTTATTTGAAAAAAACTATTTCAATCTAACTTAAATGTATAATTTCCTATTTGATCTATTAAACAGGTGTTTTTGGAAATATATTTATTTATAATTTTAATATTATTAACTATTACAACTGATTGCAAATTGCTAAAATTATTTTTCAAATCCTGTATAAATAATTTAGGAAGTTTAAAAGGTTTTATGGCTTTGAAAATTAATAAAAGTTTATTTGAATATGATGAATATCTGACTGTTAATTGATCAAAACAATTAGCCGATTTAATTATTTCGGGGTAATTATTAATATTTTTAGTTATTCAAAGTATTAATTTTTCAATTGGTTTTTGAGCAAGATCATACGAATCTTGTTCAATTAAATTATGTGTATTTTTTTCATAGAGCCCTATTTTAATGCTGTTTTGGATAAGTTTTGTAAAAACAGTAAGCTTGTTTCTGTAATTTCAAATATGATCTGATTGTAAAATATGTTCAATATTATTAAAATGTATATTTCTGTTAAATAAATATTTAACCATATTTTCTTTGAAGTTGAGTTGATTATCGTAACTAATATTTGCTAGCGAAGCAGACCCGCTTTGCATTAGCTTTTCATTACATTCAACGGTTCTTAAATTTGATTTCTTTTTTAAATGTATAACTTTACCTAAACCAAATCTAGAATTAACTTTTTTGATTTCTATATCTGCTATCTCGCCAGGCAATAAATTATCAACAAAAACAGGAAAGTCTTCAATTTTAATTGTTCCAAGTCCTTCATATGTATGATCAATACACTCAACATCTTTATAAACTTTTAAGTCTATTTTTTTCATAATAATATTTTATAGCATAATAATGTTAAGAATTTATAAAGTAAAATAAAAAGCAGTAAAACTGCTTAATCTAGGTTGTATTCATCCTTGTTGTATTTAATGTCATACAAAAGTGAATCGATATTATATTTTTGAACAGGATCTTTTGCAAAAGATAAATAATATTTTGATAAATCAGCCATATTCATAGGCGAGGAAAGTATAGTTAGCTTATTGTGTTCGTTGCGGTATTTTAATATTGGTGCTAAAACTTCAAATCTGAATCAATCGCTGTTTTTTTCAAGACCAAGGTCGTCAATTATTAATAATGAAACATTTTCAAAATCATTCAATATAGTTTTATATGTTCCATTCTCATCTGATATCTTTTTTGTCAAAAAGCTGTATAAATCACGGGTTTTAGTATAAATAGATGAAATTCCACGCATCGAAAAAGAATTTGCTAAAGCGGCACAAATATAACTTTTGCCACAACCTCTACCGCCATATAAATAAATACTTTTAAAAGTATGTGTTGGTTTTTTCTTTTCGGCTGAAGTTCTAAGAATTTTAATTTTATTAATTAATTCTTTTCTTATCGCAGAAGTTTGTCTAATTTTTGAGATTTTACTATCAATACTTGGAGATGTTATTTTAGTGTAAAGTAGATTGATACTTCTAGTAATATTTTTTGAATAATCATTCTTTGCTTTAGTTCTATTAAAAATTAATTCATCAGTTTTTGGATCTCTTGTAAGAGTGTAATATCAAGGATAAACGGTTGGATAATCTAAGGCGTCTTTTAAATTAAGAAATTCTACTAAGTGTTCAATAATTTCTTCGTCTTTGATATTTAAAATTTGAATAGTATCTTTTATGAATTTGTGTTCTTTGATTATTTTAAGTGCTTTGTCGATAATTTGATCTTGAGTTTTGCTTAATGTTTCAAAATTTAAACTAACATGTGGAACTTTCATTAATCTCCTAACTATTATTGTGATTTAACTTTTTTAAATGTTCAATATAAGTTGATTTATATAAATCTTTCTTTGAAACATATGTTTTATTTTTAAATTTAATTAAATTATCGAGTTGTTTTTCAATATTTTCAAATATAAATTCACCCTTAGAAATAAAATCAAGTAGTATTTTTTTTACATAATTAAAATTAATAGTACCATTTACTTCAAAAGCATAATAGAACACTAAATTAATACAAGAATCACTTAAACCTCTTGATTTTATCTCTTTAATTAATTCAGTAATAGCTAATGAAGGAACTTTACGCGTGATTTGTGAGTAGAATACCCTAGATTCTAATGTTAGAATTCCTTCGTACGGATTAATAAAGTCGTATTCATCAAACTTGATTTTTTCTTGCATTTCAATCATTAATTCTTGTGTCGATTCTTGATAATCTGCTTGATGCGAATTATGGAAATTGCTTATTAATGATTCATTAATAAAAACATCATCTAATTTTGCTGAAACATCAGAATAATAAGGCAATTTAGCTAGATATAAATTATTATCTTTGCCAACTAAGTTTTCATAATTGTGTTTTCCAATAGCATTAGTTAAGATATTTCCTAAAAATATATTTTTCTTTAAACCTGCTTTATCGAGTGGTTTTTCAATAATAAACAAGGTCTTTTTATTGAATTCATCAATCATTGTTGAAATTAATGATACAGATTCAAGTTTAATTCTGGCTTCATTTAGTTTATCTATATCCATATTTATTAGATAAGTTAAGCTATGAAAATCATTAAAATTAGTTGGGTTTTGGGGTTCAATGGCTAGGTCTCTTAAATATTCATATAATAAGATAGCGTCGCTACCTAAAATTGGAGCATAAAATTTACGGAGATTCTTTAAATCTTCACCATTAATTGACGTTGAAAATTGAACTTGAAAAAAAGGATAATTTAAGCTTTTAATCATAGTAAGAACCTCCAAGAAAAGACATTATTTTTTATTAGTAATGTTATTTTAAACGTTTACATTAAGGAGTTGTAAAAAAACATCAATTATTTTATCATTTTCAGGGTTATACTCATAGATATCAACAATAGGAATTTTATTAAAAAGTAGATTTTTGATATAAAATGGGTCGTTTTTTTCGCTTATTTTATTTTTAAGAAAGTTGTCCACAGACCTTTTTATGTAATTTTGTAGGAATTTTGAAGCAGAATTTTCGAGGCAAATAATACCAGAAAACAAGCTTGAAAAGTCAAAATTTTTAGATATTAATTTAGGAATTTCCACAAAGTCAAAACTATTAATCTTTAGGTACTGGAACAGTACTGGATAGGTACATTTTTCTAATACATCTAGTGAATTAGGATTTTGGGAAATTCATTCTTTAATTTTTTGTTTAGAAATACCATTTTCATCATTTAAAAATGATCCAATTTTATTATTAATTTCATTATAAAAAAAGCCATTTTTCTTGTATTCTTCAATAAAAAATTTATCACAGTTGAAAATTTTAAAACCTCTATGTTTCAATTTATTCAATAAGGTACTTTTTCCAGAGGCCACTTTTCCAATGATTGCTATCATATTAATCCTTTATTTTGAGTTTAAATAATCTTCTAATGAGAGATTTGCACTTTTTACATATGATCTAATTAATCCACCACCACCTAACTTAATACCACCAAAATACCGAACTACAAAAATTGCTATATTATCAGCTTTTCGCAAATGTATTAATTCTTTTATTGGTCTACCTGCAGTTCCGCTTGGTTCACCGTCATCGCTAAAGCCAGAATAATTTATATTTCCTATAGTTAATGAATAAGCATAGCAAATATGCCTGGCTTTTTTATGTTCTTTCTTTAAGAATTGGTAAATTTCTAGGATTTCATCTTTTTGATTAATTTCATAAATTGAACTAATGAACTTAGATTTTTTAACTTCATATAAATGCTCTCAATGATTCATATAAATATTATATATTAGTTAAAATGGCAATTTAAAAACGCCTATACAAAGGCGTAAATAATGCAAGCGAACATAACAGCAAAAGATATACTGTCAAATCTATCCAAGATACCACCGTGCCCGGCAAGTATTTTTGAATAATCTTTAGATCTATTCATTCTCTTAATTATTGAGAAGTATAGGTCTCCTCCAACTGAACAGAGTGGAATAAATAGCATCATTAGAATTTGGGCTCATAACTTACCTTCCCCTAAATTAAAGCCAAAAATCATTCCAGCACAAAAGATTCATCCTAAAATAACTCCCATAATAAAGCCTTCTCATGTTTTCTTTGGTGAAATATCAGGAGCAAAAGGAAGCCTTATTCATTTTTTACCAAAGAATTTACCGCCAAAGAAGCCGAAAACATCAACAACAGAAGGAGCTATAATTAGAAATAAGCCAAGAGGCCATTGGTAATATAAAGCGAGTTGTATAAATTTAATTGAATTTATTAAAAAGAACATTGCAAATCAAACTAATGAAACTCTAATAAATCTATCGAATCATGAAACATTTGAAATTGTGTTTAGTTCTATTAAATAGAAAGATACGGAAATTATAGTAATAATTGTAATGGTTTCTCAAGAAAATAAAGCCTTTTTAATTAGCATTAAATAGTTATGAACTTCGTAATTTCTTGAAGCTGAAACTAACTCTAATGTATTTTTAATCGGAAAGAATACGCAAGCCACACCAATAGTTGTTAAAACGGTTGCTATATACCATCTCATTTTAAACGAGACAAAAAGTTCATAAAGTAAAAAAGAAAGAAAGAGTACTGCAAATGCGTATCCATAAATTCTGGCTTGGTAATGATTATTACCGAAAATTGAAATAGGAATAACAAATATTAAGACTATAAAGCCTAAAATCAGTGCTGGTAGTATTCTTTCTTTGAATAATTTCATATACTGAATTATAAATGTAATATTTTAAATATTAATAATATATTTTTTTATTATTAAGGTACTTAGATTTAACTTTTTTAAGCATTGGGTATAAGCAAGTTATTAATATTGCTCCAATAATAGGTTCCGCTATAACATTAAGCAAATGTGTATAGATTCAAATATGAATCGGCGGTACGCCCTTACCTAATAATTTTGTACCTGTAATAGCTTCTCTTAAATATTGCGAGCTTAAAACCAAGTATTGATTAAACATAATTGCAAGGATGCTAATTAAAACTATTTTTCATAGTTTAGGTCTGTTTCATAGGTTTAAAATGTAAAATAATCCCAAGACTAATAATGCCATTTCAAATCTAGGCAAGACTGCTAAATCAAATAATTGATATTTAGGTATGCCATAAATAAAAGCAGCAATCCAAGATGAGAAACCAAAAGCAAGACCTGTTGTTATATTACCAATTATGCCAACGTGGAATGTTGCCATAACTACAATTATTGGTAAGTATGTAATTTGAGTATGACCTATAGGAATATAACCTATGTAAATCGCTGTTGCACTTAAACCAAATCAAGCGACATAAATAGCTAAAATTACGACTGATTGCAAAACATTTTTATCTTTGAAAGGACCTGGTTTTCAAAAACGAATAAATAAAGACCATAAATGTCTTTTTTCTTTTGAATTAATATTTTTAATATTAATGTTGCTCATTTAGTTATATATTAGCAGAAAAGAATTTTGTTTTTATATTTTGCATATTAATGTGTAAATTTCCATTTTTACTTTATTAAATAGAAAACAGCCTTTTTATAGGCCATTTAGTTTATAAGTAATTTATTTATATTTTCATTTTCAGGAATATAGATCTTATATTCCTTTGTTTCAGTATTTTCGCTAAATTCAATTTTAAAATTCAAAATTAATTCTTTAGGCGAAATAAACTTATAGTTAAATTCAATGTCGTAATTATAGTCACCTAAATTTTTTAAAACATCTTTAACAATTGCTGAAACGATATTATTTTCAAGATATGGTCCATTTGAATTTAATCTTACAAATTTGTAATAGTCATTGCTATCTAAAACTGGGAATATACTATAACTTTTAATCGTTTTATTCTCTGAATTATTTTGTTCAGTAATTTTAGTTTGATTTTTTCTATTTGCAGAAACTAATGCTATAGGTGCAATAATTGAAGTAATGCCAACAACTCCGGCAAGTGAAAACACTATTATTTTAGACTTTTTAGTCATTTTTTAAATATGAATTAAACATTTCAATTGACGGAGTGTCATTGATTTTCATAATTCATTCAATCTGTTCTTGTTTAAATATATATTTGTATTCTTGGTTTTGATTTTCGTCATTGATTTTATCTTCAATTTTGAGCTGAACATCCCCTGTGTTTGCATCCAATAGTTTACTATCAAACTGTTGTGAATTATTAACTATAACTTCAGTAAAATGTTGTTGATTATTTTTTCCTTCATCATCAAAGTAAAATTTATATTGAGTATTAAAAAAACCACTAAAGTTATATGGAACAATTAAACCTTTTTGATTTGCTGAAAGAGAATTTTCTAATTCACCTGTTTTATAGTTAAAAGCAACATAATTATCATAATATATATCTCTTCGTTCTAACCCTGTTGAATATGCAGATGTTAATAAATCAGTTTTTAAATTGTTATCAATTTTTGAAACTGCTTCATTAAACATTGCATTAATACCAAAATTTGAAATTGATTGATACTTTGTAAAATTATGATCTGTAGTTTTTATATTTTCATAAGTTTGATCTACAAACTTTGGTGGTACCTCTCTATAATACAAAGCATTATTGTAGTTTTTAAATAAGTAGCCATCATATGAAAAACTTTGGCCAGTCAAGGAAGCTAATTTGTGAGTGTTATGTAGTCTTCCAATATTATAAAAATTAATATTTATGTCAAAGTTTTTTGTGATAACGCCTTTATTTGTGCCGAATTCGTCAAATTCAAATCTGAAATATTCTGGAATAGAAACAACTGCTTCATTGTTGTAGCTATTAACAACATATTTATTTTTATTTATGTTTTCTTTTTTAATTTGTCAAAAATCAGGTTTTTCATTGCCTCTTGCATTATAAAAACCGATGGATAAATTTTGGAAATCACTAAATTTAATACCTAATTCTTGTGATGTTATAGTTGTAGTTAATAAATATAAATTATTAAATTCATAATATTTATCATTTATATACATATCAGTTTCAATGTCTTTAAATCCATAAAAAGGATTCATACTTTCAGCAGCAAATTTTTTTAGAGTCTCGCCATTTCTTAAATTAGAAATTATATATTTAGGATCAACAGTTTTATTATTTAATGTTCAAGCTCAGTCATCAAAACATCTATCGTATACACCTTTTGGAAAAATTACAAAAACCCTTATAACAAATTCATCGTTTTTAAATAATCTTCTTAATTCAATCCAACCTCTTTTAATGCTTTGATTTTCCAGTCCTAGGTATGATGTGTTTCTTACATTGGATGTTTTATAAGGAATACTTGATTTAACGCTAAATTTGTATTTATCTAATATAACTTTATTCGCTATATTGTTATTTATTGGTTGATTAGGTGTTAATGTAATAATATAGAAACTCCTCTATTGCGTTTTTGCGGTTTCTGTAGTAAGTTGATTGTGAAACAAACTCTGTATTATTGTATTTAGAAACTTTATTTAAAAAAACGTCTTGAAATACTTTTGCATTTTCGGGTGTCATAATAGACAATATACTATGTAGTTTACTTCCGCTAGTGTTTATATAATCATTAATAGTATTGGTTCCAAATAAATTTTGAGCTGTTTTAAATAATTTATTAGCTTTTATATTTGCTTCTTCAAGTTTGCAAATGGACTTAATTGCATCAATTTTTTCTTTTGGTGTTAGTGTATTTTGAAAATAATTTTTGTACGTGTAATTCATTCTCTCCTTTCGCAATATTAATTTATTTATTAAGTCATTAAGAAACAAGAAAATAATTTTGTGAAAAGAAGCTGGTTTTTTCGTTTTATTTCTTTTTGGATGGTTTAATTTTTAGTTAATTGTAATGCATCGCTTTGTGTTTTTTAAATAAAATAATTTTATTCATTATAAAAGTGAGGTTCCAAAATTGAACCCCACTTTTATAATTTTTGCCTAAAATATAAATATAACAACCAAATAGAAAGGGCAATATAATTATAATGAAATTTAAAAGTTTAAACAATGTTTACTGTATCGAAACAACAGTGAAACATTCATATAATAGCCAAATAAAATATAGATCTAAACACATTCACGTTTACATTAATGATTCTGAAAAAGACTTAGAATACGCAAATCAAATATTTTATAGAAACAGATTCAAGGTTCATTTTAATCATATTTCTATAACTAAAGCACATAAAATTTTGA